>NZ_JBHUWD010000020.1:0-80204 GCF_042670205.1 Luteimicrobium sp. NPDC057192
GCGAAGTACCCCGGCATCCCGCATACCTCGCGAAGTACCCCGGCATCCCGCATACCTCGCGAAGTACCCCGGCATCCCGCATACCTCGCGAGGTAGGCGGGATGCCGGGGTACTTCGGTGAGCGTCAGTCGGGGTCGCTCGGGTCGAGCGGCTCGTGGTGGTCGCGGTTGGTGACGCCGCGCTTCCAGTACCCGTCGACCTTCACCTGGTCGGGGCTCAGGCCGAGCTCGTGGCGGAGGTACCGGCGCACGGGGATCAGGGTCCCGGCCTCGCCGGCCGCCCACACGTAGGTGGTCGCGGGGTCGTCGAGGTCGAGCGACCGCACGGCCTCCTCGACCTGGCCCGGACCGTCGGAGCGGTAGAGCCGCTCGACGGACGTCCGCGCGAACGGGCTCGACCTCCCGTCGGGCGCCGGAGCGTCGACGTAGGCGTCGGCGTCGTCGTCCGCGAGGTCGAGGATCACGGTCACCTCGACCCCCGCGGGTGCGTGCTCGATCCACCGCGCCGCGGCCGGCATGGCTGTCTCATCGGCGACGAGCACGAGCCGCTCGATCCCGGCGGGCACGCCGCGCGAGCCGCGCGGCCCCGCGACGACGAGCTCGTCGCCCTCGGCGGCCGACGCTGCCCACGACGACGCAGGTCCGGAGGGCCCGCCGTCGTCGACGCCGTGGAGGACGAGCTCGAGGTCGAGCTCGGTTCCGTCGTCCGTCTGCCGCACGGCGCGCGGCGTGTAGTCACGCGAGACGCTCACCCCCGACGTCGGGCGCTGGAGGGCGCCGTCGACCATGCGGGGCGCGTGGAGCTCGCCCGTCGCGGGGTCGGGAAAGAACACCTTGACGTGGTCCTCGGGGCCGTCGGCGGCCAGACCCGCGAGCTCGTCGCCCGCGAAGGTCACGCGGACGACGGTCGGGGCGAGCCGGAGGGTACGGGCCACGCGTGCGCGGCGGGCGGCCATGTCATGGCGGAAACCGGTGCGTTCGAAGGTCACCGGACGAGTGTGCCACCGGTCGCTGTGGCGACGACCTGGGTGCTCGCGGTCTCAGCCGTGGCCTCGACAACAGCGGCGTGCGCCGCACGCCGCGCCCACACGGCCGTCACGACGCGGTCGATCCCCAGCCCGAGGAGCAACCCGACCACGACGCCCACGCCCATCGCGAGCAGCGGCTGCTCACCGAGCCAGGCCGCGGACGCCAGCCCGACCAGCACCGAGCAGATCCCCCAGAACACGGCGGCCAGCCCGGAGACCGCCATGAAGCGGCGGCGCGGGTACCGCAGCGCCCCGGCGCTCATGTTCACGGCCACGCGCCCGACGGGCACGTACCGGGCCGCGAGGATGAAGGTCGCTCCGCGCCGCTCGAGGGCGTAGCGGGCCCAGGCGACCGCGCGTCGTCCCCGGGGACCACGCAGCAGCCGGATCCGGTCGGTCCCGACCCACCGCCCGAGCTGGTAGGCGACCTGGTCGCCGCTCCACGCCCCGACGACGGCCGCCCCGAGCAGCAGCCAGAGGTTGGGGTCGTCCCCGGTCGACGCGGCGACCGCGAGCGCGATCACGACGGACTCGGACGGGACGGGCGGGAAGAAGCCGTCGACGAGGCAGAACAGCACCACGGCGGGGTAGATCCACCAGGCGCCCGACGCCGCCAGGACGACGTCCTGCAGATGCTGGACCAGCTCGCCCATCGGGTCCCCCTCGGTCTCGGGCGACGAGGCCACGTGCGCGGCCCGTCCACTCCAGCGTAGGGAGGCGGAGGGTGCCTCGGCATGGGGAAAGCCCCCGAATCACCCCGGGGGTCGACCCTGATCCGACCAGGGTCGCAGGCGGGGACCCGCGCAGGTCGGCCCCCGGACCTACTCGACGTGGAAACCGAGCAGCTCGCCGGCCTGCGCGGTGGGCACGCCACCCCACAGCCGGGCGGCGTTCTCGTTCGTCATGAGCGAGCGCGTCTCGACCCGGTCGACGTACACGACGCCGTCGAGGTGGTCGGTCTCGTGCTGGACGATCCGCGCGGGCCAGCCCGTGAGGACCTCGTCGACGTCCGCCGCGTGCTCGTCCTGGGCGAGGAGCCGGACCGAGCGGAAGCGCGCGACCACACCCTGGTAGCCCCCGAACGACAGGCAGCCCTCCGCGAACGACCGCCGCTCGACGCCGACCCGGGTGCCGTCGTCACGCGCGGCGCCGGGGGTGGGCACGCCCTCGTAGCGCGGGTTCACGATCGTGCGGTGCGGCAGCGGGGAGCGCTCGCGCTCGGCCGCCGCGGCCTCGTAGCCCTCGGGGAACCCGGGGTCGTGCAGCACAGCGATCCGCAGCGGGAGGCCGATCTGCGGCGCGGCGAGACCTACCCCGGGGGCTGCGACCATCGTCGCGCGCATCACCTCGAGCAGCAGGGGCAGCGCGTCGCCGAGCTGGCCGGTGTACGGGACGGCGGGACGCCGCAGCACCGGGTGGCCGAGCTGGACGATGGGGAGCACCCCCTCCTGCGCGGTGTCGAGGAGCTGCAGGACGTCCTCGCGCAGCCGGTGGTCGACACCTCCCGCCCACGGTCCGGCGTGCGCCTCGGTGCGGTCAGCGGTGCGGGGGTCGGGAGAGCTCACCCGGCCAGCGTAGCCACGCCGGCACGGGGCGGCACCGGACGCTCAGAGGGCGAGGCGCTCCCGCACGGTCCCGGCCAGCAGCGCGGCGACGTCGTCGGCCTCGGTCTGCGTGGCCGCCTCGACCATGACCCGGACGAGCGGCTCCGTTCCCGACGGACGGAGGACGACCCGGCCCGTCACTCCCAGAGCGGCTTCGGCGCGCGCGATCTCGGCGAGGAGCTCCTCGTCACGGCTGGCGCGGGCCTTGTCGACGCCCGAGACGTTCACGAGGGCCTGCGGGAGCTTCTCGATCTCGCCGGCGAGGTCGGCGAGCCGCCGCCCGCTCTGCTTGACGTGCGCCGCGAGCTGGAACGCGGTGAGGATCCCGTCGCCCGTGGTCGCGAACTCCGAGACGATGATGTGCCCGGACTGCTCGCCGCCGAGCGAGAAGCCGCCCTCACGCATCGCCTCGAGGACGTAGCGGTCCCCCACGCCCGTCTGCACGGTCTTGATCCCGGCGCGCTCCATCGCGAGCAGCAGGCCGAGGTTGCTCATCACCGTCACGACGAGCGTGTCCCCGGCGAGGCGTCCCTCCCCGGCGAGCGCGAGCGCGAGGATGCCCATGATCTTGTCGCCGTCGACGAGCGCCCCGGTGTGGTCGACGGCGAGGCACCGGTCGGCGTCGCCGTCGAACGCGACCCCGAAGTCCGCCTCCGACGCGACCGTGACGGCCTGGAGCTGCTCGGGGTGCGTGGACCCGCACTTCTCGTTGATGTTGCGCCCGTCGGGGCTCGCGTTGATCACGACGACGTCCGCGCCGGCCGCGCGCAGCGCTTCCGGGCCGAGCTCGCTCGCCGCGCCGTTCGCGCAGTCGACGGCGATGCGGAGACCGTCGAGCGGGCCGGCGATCGACTTGGTGAGGTGCTCGACGTAGAGGCTCCCGGCCTGGCCGGTGTCGCGGTGGATCCGCCCTACGTCCGCACCCGTCGGCCGCTCCCAGGGTTCCTCGAGGCGCTGCTCGATCGCGTCCTCGACGCTGTCGTCGAGCTTGAGCCCGCCGCGCGTGAAGAACTTGATGCCGTTGTCGGGCATGGGGTTGTGCGACGCGGAGAGCATGCAGCCGAGGTCGGCGCCCAGGGCGTCGGTGAGGAACGCCAGGGCGGGGGTGGGCAGGACGCCGACGTCGAGGACGTCGACCCCGGCGCTCGCCAGGCCCGCCGAGACGGCGGCGGACAGGAACTCTCCCGACGCACGGGGGTCCCGTCCGACGACGGCGCGCGGCCGGTGCCCCGCGAACTCCCCGGCGGTGCCGAGCACGTGCGCCGCTGCGACCCCGAGGTCGAGCGCGAGCTCCGCCGTGACGTCCTTGTTGGCGAGGCCTCGCACCCCGTCCGTGCCGAACAACCGACCCATGTGGTAGATCCTGCTCCCTCGTGCTGCTGGCGCTCACGCGCAGCGGTCCTGACAAACCCCTGTAAACACCGACGGCCCCGACGGAACGAGTCCGTCGGGGCCGTCGGCCGGCGCTGGGATCAGCGCTTGGAGTACTGCGGGGCCTTGCGGGCCTTCTTGAGACCGGCCTTCTTGCGCTCCACGACGCGGGCGTCGCGGGTCAGGAAGCCCGCCTTCTTGAGGGTGGCGCGGTTGCTGTCCTCGTCGATCGCGTTCAGAGCGCGCGCGATGCCGAGGCGCAGGGCGCCGGCCTGGCCGGAGGTGCCGCCGCCGCTGATGCGGGCGACGACGTCGAAACGGCCCTCGATGTCGAGGATCGTGAACGGCGAGCTCACGAGCTGCTGGTGCACCTTGTTCGGGAAGTAGTCCTCGAGGGTGCGGCCGTTGATCTTCCACTGGCCGGAGCCGGGGACGAGGCGAACGCGGGCGATCGCCTCCTTGCGACGACCCAGGGCCTGCCCGGGTGCCGTGAGGGACTGGCCGCGGCCGGTGGAGGCGGCAGCAGTCTCGGTGGTGTAGGTGCTGGGGGCGTTCTCGTCCAGCGTGTCGGTGTCGACGGTGGTCTCGGCCACTGTGGGTGTCCTCGCGTCCTTGTGCGTGTCTGTCAGCGAGCCGAGCTCACTGGGCGACCTGAGTGATCTCGAACGGCTTCGGCTGCTGCGCGGCGTGCGGGTGCTCAGAACCCGCGTAGACCTTGAGCTTGCCGAACTGCGCGCTGCCGAGGCTGGTCTTCGGGAGCATGCCCTTGACTGCCTTCTCGACGGCCCGCTCGGGGTGCTTCTCGAGCAGGTCCGCGTAACGGGTGGCGCGCAGGCCGCCCGGGTAGCCGGAGTGGCGGTACGCCAGCTTCTGCTCGCGCTTGTTGCCGGTCAGGGCGACCTTCTCGGCGTTGATGACGATGACGAAGTCACCGCCGTCGACGTGAGGCGCGAAGGTGGCCTTGTGCTTGCCTCGCAGGAGGGTCGCCACGTGGCTGGCCAGACGGCCCAGGACGACGTCGGTCGCGTCGATGACGTACCAGTCGCGCTGGACGTCGCCGGGCTTCGGGGTGTACGTACGCACGGTCGTAGCCTTCGTTTCGGTTCGGTCTTCTTCGGCGCAGCGAACTGCGACCGACGAGTGTTCGTCTGAGCGCTCCAGAAGCCTGCCTCCGACCATGAGCCGGACGTGACGGGCCAGCGAGTGGGCGCACGGTTTCCGTCAGGGGTCCGAACAGGGGGTCGGGCAAGGAAGCACAACGACTGTCAAGAGTACCGTGAGGGCCACGGCCCGGTCAAAGCGGCCGGTCGGGATCACAGCACCCGCTGCGGGCGCGCTACTTCCCGCCGAACAGCCCTCCGAGGATACCGCCGAGCCCGCCGCCACCCGACCCGCCGCCGAGCAGGCCGCCCAGCAGGCCGCCCAGCCCGCCGGACGCGCCTTCCCGGGAGTCCGTCGTCGAGCCCTGCGCGGCGGCGCCGCCCGAGAGCACCTTCTTGGCGAGGAAGGCCATGACGATCGGCGCGAGGTACGGCAGCACCTTCGAGACGAGGTCCCCGCCGCTCCCGCCCGCGAGCTGCGCCGCCGCTGCGTCCGGCCTGCCGTCGAACGCGCGGCCGACGATCTTCTCGCCGTCCGCCACGTCCACGTCGTCGACGTTCACGCCGCCGTCGAGCAGGCCGGTGCCCGCGTGGCCCTCGAGCGCCGACAGCAGTCCGCCCTCGCCGCCCTGCGCGCCCGTGTCGACGTTGTGCTGCAGGCCCGCGAGCAGGCCGGGCAGCGCCCGCTGGACGGCGCCGTCCGCGGTGTCGCGGTCCACGCCCAGACGGCCCGCGATCTGGTCCACCGGGATCTGCCCCAGCAGCTCGTCGAGGTCTGCCATGGTCGTCCTCCCCCGTCCGGCCGCAGCCTGCGCGCACACGGCTCCTCGTCGAGCGTAGGACGGCGCCCCCCGCCCGGCACTGCGGAGCCGCGCGGTGCTGCGGGGACTGCGCCGCGGTGACAGGCTGGGACCCATGAGCGAGAACTACCCCGACGGCCTGCCCGAGGGCATGGACGACCGCGACGACTGGTCCGAGAGCGAGACGGAGCAGCTCGACCCCGAGGACACGCTGATCGACCGGGGGCTCGAGGACCCCCTCGACGAGGGCTACGACCCGCTCGACCGCCCGCGGACCAACCACTTCGGCGAGACCGAGGAGGAGGAGCGGGAGGGCGAGAGCCTCGACCAGCGGCTCTCCGAGGAGGAGCCCGAGGAGTGGGACGAGGAGCGCGTCCTCGACGAGGACCGCGCCGGCCGGCTCGCGGAGGACGACGACGCCGCGGGTGGCCGCGACAACGACGTGTACGGCATCGACGAGGGCATCTCCGGCGCGGGCGCGAGCGCCGAGGAGGCGGCGGTGCACTTCGTCGCCGACGACGAGACCTGACGGTCCCCGCGATTCAGGGCGCCGCGGGCGCGTCCCAGACGTCCTCGTCCATGCGCCTCGCCCGGATCCGCTCGGCGCGCGTCGCGAGCTCGGCGTCGGGCGGGTAGGCCACGGCCTCGAGCACCAGGCCGTGCGCGGGCACGACGCCACCCGCGGCGTCCCGACGACGCGCGGCCAGCACGTCCGCGAGCCAGGTGACGGGCCGGCGCCCCTCCCCTACCGCGAGGCTCGCGCCGACGAGCGCGCGGACCATGTTGTGGCAGAACGCGTCGGCCCGGACGTGCGCGACGACGAGGCCGGCGTCGGGGCCGTCGTCCGGCCGCTCCCAGCGCAGCTCCTGCAGCTCGCGGATCGTCGTCGCGCCCGGGCGCGGCTTGCAGAACGCGGCGAAGTCCCGCACCCCGAGCAGCGGGCGAGCGGCGGCGTCCATCGCGGCGACGTCGAGCGGCCGCCGGGTCCACAGGACCCAGCCGCGCCGCAGCGGGTCGCGCAGGTCGGGCCGGTCCGCGACGCGGTAGGTGTAGCTGCGGTGCAGCGCCGAGAACCGCGCGTCGAAGCCCTCCGGTGCGGGCGCGGCGGCACGGACCACGAGGTCGTGCGGCAGGACGCCGCCCAGCCGGGTCACGAGCGCGTCACCGGGCTCACGGTCGGAGCGTCCTGGGAGGGCGGCCCACTGGCGCTCGGTGAGGTCGACGTGCGCGACCTGGCCCCGCGCGTGCACACCCGCGTCGGTCCGCCCCGCGACCTGGACCCGCGGGAGCGCCTCGCCGTTGGCCTCCGCACGCAGCACGGTCGCCAGCCCGTCCTCGAGCAGCCCCTGGACGGTGCGCAGGCCCGGCTGGCGCGCCCACCCGGCGAACCCGGCGCCGTCGTACGCGAGGTCGAGCCGGACCCGGGTCGTGGGGTGCTCGGCGGCGGTCGGGGCAGGCTCGTCGGTCACCTCCCCATTGTCGGTGAGACCCGGCCGCTGTCAGAACCTGGTGACGCTCGAGGCGCACCAGGTTCTGACAACTCGCCCGATCGGGCCTACCGTGCTCGCATGTCCGAGCCCCGCACGCCCGAGCAGGGCTCCGCCATCCGCCGCACGCCCACGTCCGACGACACCGCGACGATCACGCTGTCCGTCGACTGCGGCGGAAGCGGGATCAAGGCCGCGGTGCTGGACGCCGCCGGCACGGCCCACGCGGAGCCCGTCCGCGTCCCGACGCCGTACCCGCTCCCGCCCGAGCGCCTCGTCGACACCATCGCGGAGATCGCCGCGTCCCTGCCGCCCGCCCAGCGCGTCACCGTCGGGCTGCCCGGGATGATCCGGCGCGGCGTCGTCGTGCACACGCCCCACTACATCCGGCCCCGCGGACCGCGCACGCCCGTCTCCCCCGAGCTGGCCGACGCCTGGCGCAGCATGGACGTCCGGGCCGCGGTGGGCGAGCGCCTCGGGCTGCCGGCGCTCGTCCTCAACGACGCCGAGGTGCACGGAGCCGGTGTGATCGCCGCGTCCGGGCTCGAGCTCGTCCTGACGCTGGGCACGGGGCTGGGCTCGGCCCTGTTCCTGGGCGGCGCGCTGTCGCCGCACCTCGAGTGGTCGCACGCTCCCGTCCGCCCCCGCACCACCTACGACGAGTACGTCGGCGAGCCGGAGCGCCGCCGCCTCGGCAACGCCCTGTGGTCACGTCGTGTGCTGCGGGTCGTCGAGGGCCTGCGCCCGGTGTTCTGGTGGGACCGGCTCTACCTCGGCGGCGGGAACGCCCGGCAGATCACCCGTGGGGTGCTGGACCGGCTCGGCGACGACGTCGTGGTCGTGCCCAACTCGGCGGCGCTCGTCGGCGGCGCGCGGGCCTGGTCGCTGCCGCACTGACCCGCCGACCGGCGAGGGTCAGCCCACGGCCGCCTCGTACGTCGCGGTCACCTTCGACGCCTCGCCCTCCTCGTCGAGCAGGCGGTCGCCGGTGATCGGGAGGAGCTGATGCTTCGCACCGCGGCTCGCGAAGAAGTAGGTCTTCCCGACTTCCAAGAGTCTGTCGCCTTCGAACGTGTAGACGGCGTTCTCGCTCTCGTCGAAGCCGCCCTCCTGCACGACGTCGATCGTCCCCTTCTCATCCCCCTTGATCGAACTCGCAACCTCGACAGTGAAGGTCGCCTTCGGCATCGGGTCGTCGGACTCTACGTCGCCCGCCGACACAACCTTGCCGATGAAGATGTCGTCCATCCGGCCCGCGACGACTTCTGGGTCTCTGATGTCGAAGGCCCAGCTCGCGTGGACGACCTCCGTTCGGGGCTCGCCGCGGTCCCCGGGCGCGCAGCCACTCAGAGCGGCGACGCCCGCAATCACCCCCACCGCGGGGAGCCCGAGTCGAAAAGGCGTTCGTGATGGCATCGTCATCCCCAAAGGCTCGCGTAGTCGGACTTGTCGTGCGCCTGCGGCGTGGTGTAGCCCGTCGCGGTCGCGTGGTCGTACATGATCGCGTGCCAGCTCGTCGACGTGTGGTCCGCGAGACCCAGCGCATGGCCGAGCTCGTGCGTCGCCACAGCCTTGCGCTGGTCGTACGTGTAGCCATCGAAGTAGGCGCTGTTGAAGTAGATCTCGTCAGCGCCGGCGTCATTCTTGTAGAGCCCGTCCCAGTCCGCCCCGTCCTCGTAGCGGTCTTGGACCTGGAGGTCGGCGTTAGTCAGCGCTCCGTCGGGCTTGAAGTCCACCGATCCGACAGCGTTCCAGGCGTCGAGTGCCCACCGCAGGGTGCCGTCGTAGACCGTCTCGTTCTCGTATCGCACCTCGCCGCCGTCCACAGAGTCGTAGCCGTTGACGTGCGCGGCATATGACGGTGCAGCGGTCGCCGCGACAACGCCGCAGGTCACCACGGCAAGGAGGGCGCTTCGTCGCGCTCTTCGAGCGTTCATCGGGGGTGATAACAGACCTCGGCCACCCGCATCGCCCCGTTCGGCCGACCCCACGGATCAGGCGGCGACGAGCTGCGCCCGGTGCTGCACGACGAGGCCCTGGATGCCCAGGACGACGCCCAGGTACAGCACGAGCGACACCGACCCGAGACCGGCCAGCGGGTGCGACACGTGGTCGATCGCGACGTCGATCCCCAGGTGCGCGGCGATCGCGACGAGCCACAGCAGCACCGTCAGCGCGGTCCCCTGCCGGACGACGGTGCCGTCCGTGTCGCGCCACACGCGCATCTGGTAGCCGCGCACGGCGGCCAGCGCTCCCCCGACGACGACGCCGAGCACGAGCAGCGCGACCACGCCCACCGGCACGCCCGACGACGGCGCGGCGTCCCGGACGAACGACGCCGTCTCGTACGGGCCGACCGCGGCGAGGATCACGGGAACCCGGAAGGACGACGGGGTGACGGGCCGCTTCTGCACCTGCCGCGACAGGACCCACGCGAGGACGAGAAGGCCCAGGACGACGTTGACGGCGACGCTCGCGTCGGAGGTGTTGATCATGGCTCCAGCCTCGTCCGCGGCCGGGCGACGCGGCAGGGCCGCGCGTCACAGGAGGCGCATGACATCCGTCATCGCCGCGGACGACGGTTCCCCGCACGGCTTGAGCCGTGCGCCGACGACCGCGATGCTGGGGCGATGACCAGCAGCATCGCCGTCGTCGGCGGCGGGATCGTGGGTGTCGCGCTCGCCCGTGCGCTCGCCCTCCGGGGCGTCGACGTGACGGTGGTCGAGAAGGAGGCCCGGCTCGCGCTCCACCAGACGGGTCACAACTCCGGCGTCGTCCACGCGGGGCTCTACTACGCACCCGGCTCGCTCAAGGCGACGCTGTGCACCGCGGGGCGCACGGCGCTCCGCGACTACTGCCGCGAGAAGGACCTGCCCTACCGCGAGCTCGGCAAGCTCGTCGTCGCCGTCGACGAGGGCGAGCTCGGTGCCCTCGCGGAGATCGAGCGCCGGGCGCGCGCGAACGGCGTCCCCGAGCTGCGCCGGCTCGACGAGCCCGCCGCGCTCCGGGACCTCGAGCCGCACGTCGCCGGGGTCGCCGCGGTCCACTCGCCGCGGACGGCCGTCGTCGACTACGCGGCCGTGACCGAGGCGATGGCCCAGGACCTCCGTGCTGCAGGCGGGCGGGTGGTCCTCGGGCACGAGGTCACGGGGCTCGGCGTGACCGACGGTGGCCGGGCCCGGCTCGTCGCAGGCGGGCTCGAGGAGACCTTCGACCGCGTCGTCGTCTGCGCGGGCCTGCAGTCCGACGTCGTCGCGCGCCTCGTGGGCGCCGACCCCTCGCCACGGATCCTGCCCTTCCGGGGCGAGTACTGGACCCTCGCGCCCGAACGCGCGTCCCTGGTGCGCGGGATGGTCTACCCCGTCCCCGACCCGCGGTTCCCGTTTCTCGGCGTGCACTTCACGCGCGGCGTGTACGACGCCGTCCACGTCGGCCCCAACGCGGTGCCCGCGCTGCGCCGCGAGGGCTACGGGTGGTCGCAGGTCTCGGTGCGCGACACGTGGGGCTCGCTGACCTGGCCCGGTGCATGGCCGCTCGCCCGCCGCCACTGGCGCATGGGCGTCGACGAGGTGGGCGGCTCCCTGCTCAAACCGCTCTACTACCGTCGGGCCCGCCGGTTCGTGCCGGAGCTGCGTCCGTCGGACCTGGCGGAGCGCGCCGCGCCCGGTGTCCGCGCGCAGGCGTGGGCGCGCGACGGTTCGCTCGTCGACGACTTCGCCGTCGACCAGGTCGGACCGGTCACGCTGCTGCGGAACGCACCGTCGCCCGCCGCGACGTCGTCGCTGGCGATCGCCGAGCACCTGATCGCCCAGCATCTCGCCTGACCCGTCGACCGGCCGCTCACCCCGGAGGGCGCCGTCGTCACGCCTGTTGCGACCCTCCACTCGCCCTGAGTGCGTCATCCTTGCGCGAGACGCGCGGCGTCTCGCGCAACAGTGACGCACTCACGCGTGGCGCGGCTGTCGGGACGACGAAGGGGCCCGTTCCGCCGCAGCGGAACAGGCCCCTTCGTGACGCGGTACGAGGCTCAGGCCTCGGACTTCTCCTCGGTCGCCTCGGCGGCCGGGGTCTCCTCGGTCGCCTCGGCGGCCGGGGTCTCCTCGGCTGCCGGCTTCTCGTCGGCGGCCTTGGTGGCCTTCTTCGCGGCGGGCTTCTTGGCAGCCTTCGTGGTGGCCTTCTCGGCCTCCTTGACGACGGCCTGCTTGGGGCTCACGGGCTCGAGGACGAGCTCGATGACCGCCATGGGGGCGTTGTCGCCCTTGCGGTTGCCGACCTTCGTGATGCGCGTGTAGCCGCCCTGGCGCTCCGCCATCGTGGGCGCGATCTCCGTGAAGAGCGTGTGGACGACGCTCTTGTCACGGACGACGGTCAGGACGCGACGACGCGCGGCGAGGTCGCCACGCTTCGCGAACGTGATGAGGCGCTCGGCGAGGGGGCGCAGGCGCTTGGCCTTCGTCTCCGTCGTGGTGATGCGGCCGTGCTCGAAGAGGCTCGTCGCGAGGTTCGCGAGGATGAGGCGCTCGTGAGCCGGGCCACCGCCGAGCCGCGGGCCCTTGGTGGGGGTAGGCATGGGTTGTGCTCCTTCGTGGGCTGAGGCCTGGCGGGCCAGTCCTCAGTGCGGGATGGTGACCCGCGGCGCCGGAGCGCCGCAGGCCAGACTCATCGACTGCTCGGTGGACGTGTCAGAAGGTCTGCTCGTCGTCCGTGTACTCGTCGTCGCCGTAGTACTGCGCGGCGGTCGGGTCGAAGTCCAGCGGCGAGTCCTTGAGCGACAGGCCGAGCTTCCCGAGCTTCTCGGTGACCTCGGTGATCGACTTGGCGCCGAAGTTCCGGATGTCGAGAAGGTCGGCCTCGCTGCGCGCCACGAGCTCACCCACGGTGTGGATGCCCTCGCGCTTGAGGCAGTTGTACGAGCGGATCGAGAGGTTGAGCTCCTCGATCGGCAGCGCCAGGTCCGCGGCCAGGGCCGCGTCCGTCGGCGACGGGCCGATCTCGATGCCCTCGGCCTCGACGTTCAGCTCGCGGGCGAGGCCGAAGAGCTCGGTGAGCGTCCGGCCGGCCGAGGCGAGCGCGTCGCGCGGCGAGATCGCCGGCTTCGTCTCGACGTCGACGACGAGCTTGTCGAAGTCCGTGCGCTGCTCGACACGGGTCGCCTCGACCTTGTACGTGACCTTGAGCACCGGCGAGTAGATCGAGTCGACCGGGATGCGGCCGATCTCCGAGTCGTACGCCTTGTTCTGCGCGGCGGAGACGTAGCCACGGCCACGCTCGACCGTGAGCTCGATCTCGAGCTTCGCGGAGTCGTTCAGCGTCGCGATGTGGAGCTCGGGGTTGTGCACCTCGATGCCCGCCGGCGGGACGATGTCGGCCGCCGTGACCTGGCCGCCGCCCTGCTTGCGCAGGTACATGACGACCGGCTCGTCGTTGTCCGAGGACACGACCAGGCCCTTGATGTTGAGGATGATCTCGGTGACGTCCTCCTTGACCCCGGGGATCGTCGAGAACTCGTGCAGCACGCCCTCGATACGGATCGAGGTGACGGCCGCGCCGGGGATCGAGGAGAGCAGCGTGCGACGCAGCGAGTTGCCGAGCGTGTAGCCGAAGCCGGGCTCGAGCGGCTCGATCGAGAAGCGGGAACGGTGCTCCGAGATGACCTCTTCGGTCAGGGTGGGGCGCTGTGCGATGAGCACTGGTGGGTTCCTTTCGGTGTGCGTCCGCCATATGACGCATCACGGTGAGGGTGCAGGTGCGCGCCCGGCGCGGGGAGCCGGAGCCCGAGGGCTCCGGCTCGACCGCGTCCGGACGCACGGTGCCGCGGGGCGCGTGAGCGCCCCGCGGCGACGAGCGAGGTCAGACGCGGCGGCGCTTCGGCGGGCGGCACCCGTTGTGCGCCTGCGGGGTCACGTCCTGGATCGAGCCGACCTCGAGGCCGGCCGACTGCAGCGAGCGGATCGCCGTCTCGCGACCCGAGCCCGGGCCCTTGACGAAGACGTCGACCTTCTTGACGCCGTGCTCGGCCGCCTTGCGGGCCGCGGCCTCGGCGGCCATGCCGGCCGCGTAGGGGGTCGACTTGCGCGAGCCCTTGAAGCCGACGTCGCCGCCGGAGGCCCACGAGATCACGGCGCCCGACGGGTCCGTGATCGAGACGATCGTGTTGTTGAAGGTGCTCTTGATGTGCGCCTGGCCGAGCGGGACGTTCTTCTTGTCCTTGCGGCGCGGCTTGCGGCCGGCGGCGGCGCGAGTCTTGGGAGGCATGTCCTGGGATTCTCCTGGGGTGAGGTGTTCGGACCGGCGGACCGTCGACGTGCGCCGGCCGACAGGGTCGGCGCGACGGACGGGTCCGGCACGGACTGCTGGTTAGCGGGCCTTCTTCTTACCGGCCACGGTGCGCTTGGGACCCTTGCGGGTACGCGCGTTGGTCTTGGTGCGCTGACCGCGGACGGGAAGGCCACGACGGTGGCGCAGCCCCTGGTAGGTGCCGATCTCCACCTTGCGGCGGATGTCGGCCGCCACCTCACGGCGGAGGTCACCCTCGAGCTTGTAGTTGCCCTCGAGGTAGTCACGGAGCGCGACGAGCTCGGCGTCGCCGAGGTCCTTCACGCGAAGATCCGGGTTGATCCCGGTCGCGGCCAGCGTCTGCTGGGCGCGGGTACGGCCGACGCCGTAGATGTAGGTGAGCGCAACCTCGAGGCGCTTGTCGCGCGGGAGGTCGACGCCGACGAGACGTGCCATGTGCCTGACGGCTCCTTGTACTTCTTCGGAGGTCTTCCGCACCGCCCTCCCGCTGCCGTCACTGCTGCGGGCCCCGGCCTCCGACCGGGGGTTCCCCTGTCCGGCTCACCGGACGGGTTCGTGGTGGTACGTCGTGAGCGGGTCGCTCACCGGTGGGTCGAGCGCGCCTCGTCACCGAGGCGCGGCGCTCAGCCCTGGCGCTGCTTGTGACGCGGGTTCTCGCAGATGACCATGACGTTTCCGTGCCGGCGGATCACCTTGCACTTGTCGCAGATCTTCTTGACGCTCGGGTTGACCTTCATCGTGTTCCTCCGCCGCCGTACGCATCGCGGCCTGGGCGCGCCCAGGCCTGCCACGACGGCGTCTCGATCGGACGGGTTACTTGTAGCGGTAGACGATGCGACCGCGGGACAGGTCGTACGGGCTCAGCTCGACCACGACCCGGTCCTCGGGGAGGATCCGGATGTAGTGCTGTCGCATCTTGCCCGAGATGTGTGCGAGGACCTTGTGCCCGTTGGCCAGCTCCACGCGGAACATCGCGTTCGGCAGGGCTTCGACCACGCTGCCCTCAATCTCGATGACGCCGTCCTTCTTCGCCATGTCCTCCGCTAACTCTCGTGTGACTCTTGACCCACGCGGATCGTGGCACGGCACGCGCGCCGGACGTCGACCCAGTGGACTGCGCGTGGAGCATCCCGCCGGACCACGGACGGCGGCACCAGCCGGACGTCCGAGGTCGTGGCACGACGCTTCCCGACCTCGCGGTCGACCGGACGCGCCGTCTCCACACCCAGCCGTCTATCTTACGGCATCGGGCTGCACGAGGGAAACGCGGGGCAGGTGCGCCACGTCACGCCGGGCGCGCTCGTCAGTCGAGCGGAGCGACCGTCACGCCGAACGGTGCGAGCCCCGCGGCTCCGCCGTCGGGCGCCGTCAGCACCCACAGCCCGCCCTCCAGGACGGCCACGGTGTGCTCCCAGTGCGCCGCCCGGGATCCGTCGTCGGTCACGACGGTCCACTCGTCCTCGCACAGCTCGGTGGATCCGTCGCCGCGCGTGAGCATGGGCTCGATCGCGACGCACAGTCCCGGACGCACCCGCGGGCCCCGTCCCCGCGTGCGGTAGTTCGGGACGTCGGGGTCCTGGTGCATCTGGGTGCCGATGCCGTGCCCGACGTACTCCTCGACGATGCCGTACGGGCCGCCCTCGGCGACGTCCTCGACGGCCGCCCCGACGGCGTCCAGCCGGTCGGCGGTGGCGAGGGCGGCGATGCCGGCCCAGGTCGCGCGCTCCGTCGTCTCGACGAGCGCCACGTCGGCCGGGTCGGGTTCCTCGCCGTCGGGCCCGGGGACCACCATGCTGAACGCGGCGTCGCCGTGCCAGCCCTCGACGACCGCCCCCGCGTCCACGGACACCAGGTCCCCCGGACGGAGCACACGGTCGCCGGGGATCCCGTGGATCACCTCGTCGTTCACGGAGACGCAGATCGTCGCCGGGTAGCCCTCGTAGCCGAGGAACGACGACATCGCCCCTGCCGACCGGAGCACCTCAGCCGCGACGGCGTCCAGCTCGGCCGTCGTCACGCCCACCGTGACCGCCGCGCGCACGGCGGCATGGACGTCGGCCACCACCAGGCCGGCGCGGCGCATGAGCCGCACCTGGTCGGCGGACTTGTACTCGATGTGGTCGCGTCCGAACACGCTCGCTCCCCCGTCCCGTCTCCCCCGCGCCGGCGGTGACCGGCGCGGGCGCGGAGATCAGGAGACCCGGCCGTCCAGGGCCGCGACGAGACGCTGGGTGACCTCGTCGATGTCGCCGATGCCGTCGACCTGCACGAGCAGGCCCCGCTGCGCGTACGCGTCGGTGAGAGGCGCCGTCTGCTCCGCGTAGATGTCGAGACGACGCGCGATCGCGTCCTCGGTGTCGTCCTCGCGACCCTCGATCTCCGCGCGCTTGCGCAGACGCTCGAGCAGCTCGTCGCGGTCCGCCGTCAGCTCGATCACGCCGTCGAGCGCGATCCCGGAGTCGGCGAGGATCGTGTCGAGCTCCGCCACCTGGGCCGCGTTGCGCGGGTAGCCGTCGAGGATGAAGCCGCCGGCGGCGTCGTCCTGGGCCAGCCGGTCCCGCACCATGTCGTTCGTCACCGAGTCCGGGACGAGCTCGCCCTTCGCGGTGTACGACTGGGCGAGCACACCGAGCTCGGTGCCGCCCTTGATGTTCGCGCGGAAGATGTCGCCCGTCGAGATGGCCGGGACGCCGAGGCGCTCGGCCAGGCGTGCCGCCTGCGTGCCCTTGCCGGCGCCCTGCGGCCCCATGATCACGAGACGTGTGCTCAACGGAGGAACCCTTCGTAGTGCCGCTGCTGCAGCTGGCTGTCGATCTGCTTGACCGTCTCGAGCCCCACGCCGACGATGATGATGATCGAGCTGCCGCCGAACGGGACGTTCGTCGAGACGCCCAGCAGGATGAACGCGATCGTCGGGATCAGCGCCACGATCGCCAGGTAGAGCGAGCCGGCCGACGTGATGCGCGTGATGACGTAGTCGAGGTACTCGGCGGTCGGCCGCCCCGCGCGGATGCCCGGGATGAAGCCGCCGTACGTCTTCATGTTGTCCGCGACCTCGTCCGGGTTGAACGTGATCGCCGTGTAGAAGAAGCAGAAGAAGATGATCAGGACCGTGTAGAGGACCAGGTGCAGCGGCGCGTCCTGCTGTGCGAGGTTCTGCGTCACCCACTGGACCCAGCCGGCCGACTGGTCGGCGAACTGGGCGATGAGGCCCGGGATCGCGAGCAGCGACGACGCGAAGATGATCGGGATCACGTTCGCCATGTTGATCTTGATCGGGATGTAGGTGGACGAGCCCCCGTACATCCGCCGACCGACCATGCGCTTCGCGTACTGGACCGGGATCCGCCGCTGAGACTGCTCGACGAACACCACGAGCCCGACGACCACCACGCAGAGGATGAGCACCAGCGTGAACTTGCCCGCGCCGCCGTTGCCGCCCGCGATCGACCACAGCGCGCTCGGGAAGCTCGCGGCGATCGAGGTGAAGATCAGGAGGGACATGCCGTTGCCGACACCCCGCTCGGTGATGAGCTCGCCGAGCCACATGATCAGGCCGGTACCGGCGGTCATCGTGATGACCATGATCGCCAGGTTGACCACCGAGTCGTCGGGGATGACGGACTGCGAGCAACCCTGGAACAGGACACCGGTGCGCGCGGTCGTGATGATCGTCGTCGACTGCAGGATCGCGAGCGCGATGGTGAGGTACCGGGTGTACTGCGTGAGCTTCGCGGTGCCGGACTGGCCCTCCTTGTGCAGGGCCTCGAAGCGTGGGATCACGACCCGCAGGAGCTGGACGATGATGCTCGCCGTGATGTACGGCATGATCCCGAGCGCGAACACCGACAGCTTGAGCAGGGCGCCGCCGCTGAACAGGTTGACGAGCCCGAGCAGGTCGTTGTTGCTCGCCGTCTCGTCGATGCACTGCTGGACGTTCGGGTAGCTCACCCCCGGGGTCGGGATGAACGAGCCCAGCCGGAAGATCGCCATGATCGCGATCGTGAACAGCAGCTTGCGCCGCAGATCGGGCGTCCGGAAAGCCCGGCCGAATGCGCTGAGCACCTATCCTCCTGGTCCGCCGTGGGCGGGTTCATCAGCGACCGACGAGGTCGTCGGCCGTCACGCGGCACGCATGTGGCGTGCGTCGCACCGTCGGCACCTTAGCCGCTCTGCCCCAGGATCCCGCAATCCGTCTCGGAAGCCCAGGGGCCGGTGCGCCCGACCTGCACCGATCGTGCCGGTCGGAGAGACGCCAGGGCCGACGGCGCATGCGCACCGCCGGCCCTGGCCGTCACTTCTCAGTCCTCGGAGACCGAACCGCCGGCGGCGAGGATCTTGTCCTTCGCCGAGCCCGACAGCGCGTCCACCGCGACGTCGAGCTTCACCGAGAGCTCGCCGGTGCCGAGCACCTTGACGAGCTGGCCCTTGCGGACCGCGCCCTTCGCGACGAGGTCCTCGACGGTGACGGAGCCACCCTCGGGGTACAGCGACGCGAGCTTGTCCAGGTTCACGACCTGGTACTCGACGCGGAACGGGTTCTTGAAGCCGCGCAGCTTCGGGAGGCGCATGTGGAGGGGCATCTGCCCACCCTCGAAGCGCTCCGGAACCTGGTAGCGGGCCTTCGTACCCTTGGTACCGCGACCTGCCGTCTTACCCTTCGACGCCTCACCGCGACCCACACGGGTCTTCGCGGTCTTGGCGCCGGGGGCCGGACGCAGGTGGTGGACCTTGAGCGTGCCGCCCGCGCCGACCTCGGCCTCGGGCTTCGCCGCGGCCTTGGTCGTCGCCTTGGCGGCGGGCTTCTTGGGCGCCTCCGCCTCGGCAGCCGTCTCCGCCTTCTTGGCGGCCGGCTTGCGGGCCGGCGCCTTCTTCGCGGGAGCCGCCTCGGCCGCAGCCTCGGTCGCCTTCTTCGCCGGGGCCTTGCGGGCCGGCTTCTTCGGCGCCTCGGCCGTCTCCGGCGTCACGTCGTCGTTCTTGTTCTCGGCCATGATCACTCGACCTCCTCGACGGCGACGAGGTGCGCCACCGTCTTGACCATGCCGCGGATCTCCGGGCGGTCCTCCTTCACGGCGGTGTCGCCGATCCGCTTGAGGCCCAGGGTCCGCAGCGTGTCACGCTGGTTCTGCTTGCCGCCGATGGCGGACTTGGTCTGGGTCACCTTGAGACGAGCCATCACGCACCCACCTTCGCGGCAGCGTCGGCGCGACCCGCGGCCTGCGACCGCAGGAGCGCGGCCGGGGCCACGTCCTCGAGCGGCAGACCACGGCGGGCGGCGACCGCTGCGGGCTCCTCGAGCCCACGGAGCGCCGCGACCGTCGCGTGCACGATGTTGATCGAGTTCGACGAACCGAGCGACTTGCTCAGGACGTCGTGGATGCCCGCGCACTCCAGCACGGCGCGCACCGGACCACCGGCGATGACACCGGTACCCGGAGCGGCCGGACGGAGGAACACGACGCCGGCGGCGGCCTCACCCTGGACGGGGTGCGGGATGGTGCCCTGGATGCGGGGGACGCGGAAGAAGTTCTTCTTCGCCTCCTCGACGCCCTTGGCGATCGCCGCGGGCACCTCCTTGGCCTTCCCGTAGCCGACGCCCACCGTGCCGTCGCCGTCACCCACCACGACGAGCGCGGTGAAGCTGAAGCGGCGGCCACCCTTGACGACCTTGGAGACGCGGTTGATGGTCACGACGCGCTCGAGGAAGGCGTTCTTCTCGGCGTCCTGACGACGGTTGTCCCGGCGCTCGCCGCCGCGGCGGCCACCCCGGTCGTTGGAGCGCTCGCCGGCGCCCTCGTTCGCGGCGCCCGGGGCGCCGGTGTTGCTGCGCTGCCCTGCAGCCATCAGAGAATCCTTTGCTTCCGTGCGGAGATCATCACAGCGCCAGCCCACCCTCGCGGGCACCGTCGGCGACTGCCGCGACGCGGCCGTGGTACTTGTTCCCGCCGCGGTCGAACACGACGGAGTCGACGCCGGCCGCCTTCGCGCGCTGGGCGACGAGCTCGCCGACCTTGCGCGCCTTGGCGGTCTTGTCGCCCTCGAGCGCACGCAGGTCCGCCTCGAGCGACGAGGCCGACGCGACGGTCTGCCCCACGGTGTCGTCGACGACCTGGGCCGTGATATGACGCGACGAGCGCGTCACCACGAGGCGCGGACGAACAGGCGTGCCGGAGATCTTCTTGCGCAGGCGCAGGTGACGGCGCGTGCGCGCGATCTGCTTGCCCTTGCCCTTGACAATGACAGCCATGATCACTTACCAGCCTTTCCGACCTTGCGGCGGACGACCTCGCCGGCGTAGCGCACGCCCTTGCCCTTGTACGGCTCGGGCTTGCGGATCTTGCGGATGTTCGCTGCGACCTCGCCGACCTGCTGCTTCGAGATGCCGCTCACCGAGAACTTGGTGGGGCTCTCGACCGCGAACGAGATGCCGGCCGGGGCCTTGACGACCACGGGGTGCGAGAAGCCGAGCGCGAACTCGAGGTCCGAGCCCTTCGCCGTCACGCGGTAACCGGTACCGACGATCTCGAGCTTCTTCTCGTAGCCCTCGGTGACACCGGTGACGAGGTTCGCGAGCAGGGTGCGGGTCAGGCCGTGCAGAGCGCGCGAGTTGCGCTCGTCGTCCGGGCGGCTGACCACGAGGGTGCCGTCCGACTGCTCGACCGAGATGGGGGCGGGGATCGTGTGCTCGAGAGAACCCTTGGGGCCCTTCACGGTCACGAGCGCGCCGCTGATGGTGACGTCCACGCCGGCCGGGACCGGAACGGGGATCTTGCCGATACGAGACATTGGCGTATCTCCTTTCCGTTACCAGACGAAGGCGAGGACTTCTCCGCCCACGCCCTTCGACTGAGCCTGACGGTCCGTCAGGAGGCCGGACGACGTGGACAGGATCGCCACGCCGAGGCCGCCGAGGACCTTGGGCAGGTTGGTGGACTTGGCGTACACGCGCAGGCCGGGCTTCGAGACGCGGCGGACGCCCGACAGGGCGCGCTCGCGGTTCGGGCTGTACTTGAGCGTGATGGTCAGGTTCTTGCCCACGGGAGCGTCCTCGACGCTCCAGCCGGTGATGTAGCCCTCGGCCTGAAGGATCTCAGCGATGTGAGACTTCAGCTTCGAGAACGGCATGGTCACCGTGTCGTGGTGTGCCGAGTTCGCGTTCCGCAGACGCGTGAGCATGTCTGCGATCGGGTCGGTCATGGTCATTGGGCTTCAGCCCTTCCTCGTCGGGGTATCCGCCACGGTCGTGCGGGACGTGCGTCCCGCCGGTTCCGTACGGACCTACGACGTAGTCGTTACCAGCTGCTCTTGGTGACGCCGGGGAGCTCGCCACGGTGCGCCATCTCGCGAAGGCACACGCGGCAGAGCCCGAACTTGCGGTACACGGAGTGCGGACGACCGCACCGCTGGCACCGGGTGTAGGCACGGACCGCGAACTTGGGCTTCGCGGCGGCCTTGTTGATCAGGGCCTTCTTCGCCATGTCAGTTCTCCTTGAACGGGAAGCCGAGACGGCGCAGCAGGGACCGACCCTCGGCATCCGTCGTCGCGGTCGTCACGATCGTGATGTCCATGCCACGGACGCGGTCGATCTTGTCCTGGTCGATCTCGTGGAACATGGACTGCTCCGTGAGGCCGAACGTGTAGTTCCCGTGGCCGTCGAACTGCTTGTCCGACAGGCCGCGGAAGTCGCGGATGCGCGGCAGCGCGAGCGACAGCAGGCGGTCGAGGAACTCCCACATCCGGTCGCCGCGCAGCGTGGTGTGCGCGCCGATCGGCATGCCCTCGCGCAGCTTGAACTGCGCGATGGACTTGCGAGCGCGCGTGACCTGCGGCTTCTGGCCCGTGATCAGGGCCAGGTCGCGGATCGCGCCCTCGATGAGCTTGGAGTCCTTCGCGGCGTCGCCCACGCCCATGTTCACGACGACCTTGGTCACGCGAGCGACCTGGTTGACGTTCTCGTGGTCGAACTCCTCGCGCAGGCCGGCGATGATCTCGCTGCGGTAGCGCTCCTTGAGGCGCGGGACGGTCGTCACCGGGGCCTCGGTGGTCTCAGTCGTCATCAGATGTCCTTACCGGAGCGCTTGGCGACACGCACGCGAACCGTGCGCTTGCGGCCGTCACGCTCGACCTCTTCGGTGCGGTACCCGACGCGGGTGCCCTTCTTCGTCTCCGGGTCGACGACCATCACGTTGGACACGTGGATCGGCGCCTCGACGGTCTCCAGGCCACCCGTGCGCGTACCGCGGTCGTTCTGGCCGACCTTGGTGTGCTTGGTGACACGCTGGACACCCTCGACGATGACGCGGTCGGAGTCCTTGAGGACCTCCAGGACGCGGCCCGTCTTGCCCTTGTCGCGACCGGCGATCACGAGGACCTGGTCGCCCTTCTTGAGCTTCGCCATGGTCAGAGCACCTCCGGCGCCAGCGAGATGATCTTCATGAACCGCTTGTCACGGAGCTCACGGCCCACAGGGCCGAAGATGCGCGTGCCACGGGGCTCGCCGTCGTTCTTGAGGATCACGGCGGCGTTCTCGTCGAACTTGATGTAGGACCCGTCGGGACGACGGCGCTCCTTGACGGTGCGGACGACGACGGCCTTGACCACGTCGCCCTTCTTGACGTTGCCGCCCGGGATCGCGTCCTTGACGGTGGCGACGATGACGTCGCCGATTCCGGCGTAGCGACGGCCGGAACCGCCGAGAACACGGATGCAGAGGATCTCCTTGGCACCCGTGTTGTCGGCGACCCGAAGTCGCGACTCCTGCTGGATCATGTCAGTGAACTCCTGTTGTCGAGCCGGTTCTCGCCTCGCGGCGAGCCTTGCCGAACGGATAGTTGTCTGTGGTGCCGGCGGGCCGGCCGTGCTCGCGCACGGCCGGCCTGCGCCGGCGGCGTCCCGCCTGCGAGAGGCGGGTCAGCGACTACTTGGCCTTCTCGAGGATCTCGACCACGCGCCACCGCTTGGTGGCGGACAGCGGCCGGGTCTCCATGATCAGGACGAGGTCACCGACGCCGGCAGAGTTCTGCTCGTCGTGGGCCTTGACCTTGCTCGTGCGGCGCATGACCTTGCCGTAGAGGGGGTGCTTGACCCGGTCCTCGACGGCGATCACGACGGTCTTGTCCATCTTGTCGCTGACGACGTAGCCGCGGCGCGTCTTGCGGTGAGCGCGGTGCTCCTCGCTCACGGTCTCGTCGGTCTTGGTGTTCTCGCTCATCTCAGCCTCACTCACTCGCTCGCGCTCGGGGCCGTGCGGATGCCGAGCTCGCGCTCACGCAGGATCGTGTAGATCCGCGCGATGTCGCGGCGGACCGCCTTGAGCCGACCCGTCGAGTCGAGCTGCCCGGTCGCCGACTGGAAGCGAAGGTTGAACAGCTCTTCCTTGGCCTTCTTCAGCTCGGCGACGAGCTTCTCGTCGTCGAACGTGTCGAGCTCGCTCGTCGCGAGCTCCTTGGTACCGATAGCCATCAGCTAGCACCACCCTCGCGCACCACGAAACGGCACTTCATCGGGAGCTTGTGGATCGCACGGCGCATGGCCTCACGAGCCAGCTCCTCGTCGACACCGGCCAGCTCGAAGACGATGCGTCCGGGCTTGACGTTGGCGACCCACCACTCGGGGGAACCCTTACCGGAACCCATGCGGGTCTCCGCCGGCTTCTTGGTCAGCGGACGGTCGGGGTAGATGTTGATCCAGACCTTGCCACCACGCTTGATGTGGCGGGTCATGGCGATACGAGCAGCCTCGATCTGACGGTTGGTGACGTAGGCGGGCTCGAGAGCCTGGATGCCGTAGTCGCCGAACGAGATCGTCGTGCCACCCTTGGCAGCGCCGGAGCGCTTCGGGTGGTGCTGCTTGCGGTGCTTGAGCCTGCGGGGGATCAGCATGACTCAGGCCTCCGTTCCGGACTCGGGGGCCGACTCCGTCGCCTCGGCGGGAGCCGAGGAGGCGGCGGGGGCCTCAGCCGCAGCCGGCGCGCCGGCGGCGGGACGGTCGTTACGACGGCCGCCGCGCGGACGGTCGCCACGCTCGCCGCGGCCACCACGGGCCGGACGGCCGGCGGAGGACGCCTGCTGCGCGGCGAACTCCTTCTCGGTCATGTCGCCCTTGTAGATCCAGACCTTCACGCCGATGCGGCCGAAGGTCGTGCGGGCCTCGAAGAAGCCGTAGTCGATGTTCGCGCGGAGCGTGTGCAGCGGCACACGACCCTCGCGGTAGAACTCCGACCGGCTCATCTCGGCGCCGCCCAGACGACCCGAGCACTGCACGCGGATGCCCTTCGCGCCGGCGCGCTGCGCGGACTGCATGCCCTTGCGCATCGCACGACGGAAGGAGACACGGCTCGCGAGCTGCTCGGCGATGCCCTGCGCGACGAGCTGGGCGTCGATCTCGGGGTTCTTCACCTCGAGGATGTTGAGCTGGACCTGCTTGCCCGTGAGCTTCTCGAGCTCGCCGCGCAGGCGGTCGGCCTCGGCGCCGCGGCGGCCGATGACGATGCCCGGACGCGCCGTGTGGATGTCCACGCGGACGCGGTCACGCGTGCGCTCGATCTCGACCTTGGCGATGCCGGCGCGCTCGAGACCCGTGCTCATGAGCTTCCGGATCTTGACGTCCTCCTGGACGTAGTCGCGGTACCGCTGGCCGGGCTTCGTGCTGTCGGCGAACCAGCGCGACCGGTGGTCGGTGGTGATGCCGAGTCGGTACCCCAGCGGGTGAACCTTCTGTCCCACTATCGGGCCCTTCCCTTCTCGTCGTCACGCGGAGCCACGACCACGGTGATGTGGCTGGTCCGCTTGAGGATCTGGCTCGCACGACCCTGCGCCCGCGGGCGGAACCGCTTGAGCGTCGGCCCCTCGTCGACGAACGCGGCGGTCACGACGAGCTGCTGCTCGTCGAACGCCTGGCTCGCGCGGTCGGCCTTCACCCGGGCGTTCGCGATCGCGGACTCCACGACCTTGCGGACCGGCTCGCTCGCGGCCTGCGGCGCGAACTTGAGCACCGCCACGGCCTCGGAGGCCTGCTTGCCACGGATGAGGTCCACGACGCGCCGGGCCTTCTGGGGCGTGACACGGACGAACCGCGCCTGCGCCTTGGCTTCCATTGCTGTCCTACCTTCTTGTCTCTCGACGACCGTCAGGTCCGTCGCTGCGCTGTCGCTGCGTCGTCGGGCTGTGCCCGGCGAGCTGCGCTCAGCGGCGACGTCCCTTCTTGTCGTCCTTCACGTGGCCGCGGAACGTGCGCGTGGGCGCGAACTCGCCGAGCTTGTGGCCGACCATCGCCTCGGTGACGAACACCGGGGTGTGCTTGCGACCGTCGTGCACGGCAAACGTGTGGCCGAGGAAGTCGGGCGTGATGACCGACCGACGGGACCACGTCTTGATGACGTTCTTGGTCCCCTTCTCGTTCTGCACGTCCACCTTCTTCTGAAGGTGGTCGTCGACGAAGGGGCCCTTCTTCAGGCTACGAGGCATCTGTCAGGCTCCTATCAGCGCTTCTTGCCGGTGCGGCGACGGCGGACGATCAGCTTGTCGCTCGGCTTGTTCGGGCGGCGGGTACGGCCTTCCGGCTGGCCCCACGGGCTCACCGGGTGACGTCCACCGGACGTCTTGCCCTCACCACCACCGTGCGGGTGGTCGACCGGGTTCATGGCGACACCACGGACGGTCGGGCGCTTGCCCTTCCACCGCATGCGGCCGGCCTTGCCCCAGTTGATGTTCGACTGCTCGGCGTTGCCGACCTCGCCGACCGTGGCGCGGCAGCGCAGGTCGACGTTGCGGATCTCGCCGGACGGCATACGCAGCTGGGCGTAGGGGCCGTCCTTCGCGACGAGCTGGACGCTGGTCCCGGCCGAGCGCGCGATCTTCGCACCGCCACCGGGCCGCAGCTCGATCGCGTGGATGACCGTACCGGTCGGGATGTTGCGCAGCGGCAGGTTGTTGCCGGGCTTGATGTCCGCGCCCGCACCGTTCTCGATGCGGTCGCCCTGACGCAGCTTGTTCGGCGCGATGATGTAGCGCTTCTCGCCGTCCGCGTAGTGCAGGAGCGCGATGCGCGCGGTGCGGTTGGGGTCGTACTCGATGTGTGCGACCGTGGCCGGCACGCCGTCCTTGTCATGGCGACGGAAGTCGATGACACGGTACTGGCGCTTGTGGCCACCGCCCTTGTGGCGCGTCGTGATGCGACCGGAGCTGTTGCGGCCGCCGCTCTTGGAGAGCGGGCGGACGAGCGACTTCTCGGGCGTCGAACGCGTGATCTCGGCGAAGTCGGCGACGCTCGAGCCACGACGGCCCGGCGTTGTCGGCTTGTACTTACGGATTCCCATCGGGGTCTGTCCTCACTTGCCTCTCGTCCGGCTCAGCCGAAGATGTCGATCGTGCCCTCGCGGAGGGTGACGATCGCGCGCTTCGTGTCCTTGCGCTTGCCGATGCCGAACCGCGTGCGACGGGTCTTGCCCTTGCGGTTGATGGTGTTGACCGACGCGACCTTGACCGAGAAGACCTTCTCGATGGCGATCTTGATCTCGGTCTTGTTGGCTCGCGGGTCCACGAGGAACGTGTACTTGCCCTCGTCCAGGAGCCCGTAGCTCTTCTCGGAGACGACCGGCGCGATCAGGATGTCGCGCGGGTCCTTCTGCACGGTGGTCACTTCTCGGTCTCCTCAGCGTTGTCCGCGGCCTCGGAGCCCGACGCGACGGCCTTCACCGAGCGACCCGTGGCCGGGCCCGCGAGGAACGCCTCGAGCGCACCCTGGGTGAACACCACGTCGTCCGAGATCAGGACGTCGTACGTGTTGAGCTGATCGGCCGGGAGCAGGTGGACCTGCTCCGCGTTCCGCAGCGACTTGACCGCGAGGTCGTCGCCGCGCTCGTGCACGACGAGGACGTGGCGGCGGGACGACACGGTCGCGAGCACCGCGACGGCGGCGCGGGTCGACGGGGCGTCCTCGATGCCGAAGCCGGTCACGACGTGGACGCGGCCCGCACGGGCGCGGTCGGACAGTGCACCGCGCAGCGCGGCGGACTTCATCTTCTTGGGCGTCCGCTGGCTGTAGTCGCGCGGGGTCGGGCCGTGAACGACGCCACCCCCGGCGAACTGCGGCGCACGGGTCGAGCCCTGACGGGCGCGGCCGGTGCCCTTCTGCTTGTACGGCTTGCGGCCACCACCCGAGACCTCGCCACGAGACTTCGTGTCGTGGGTGCCCTGGCGCGCCGCAGCGAGCTGCGCGACGACGACCTGGTGGATCAGCGGGATGTTGGTCTGGACGTCGAACACCTCGGCAGGGAGGTCGGCGGTGCCGGCCTTCTTGCCCTGCGGGTCCAGGACGTCGACGGTGAGCGTGGCCATGACGGTCAGGCCTCCTTCACGGCGCTCTTGGCCGCGGTGCGGACGAGGACGACGCCGCCCTTGGGGCCGGGCACGGCACCCTTGACGAGCAGCAGGCCCTTCTCGGCGTCGACCTTGTAGACGGTCAGGTTCTGGGTGGTCTGGCGGGCGTGGCCCATGCGACCAGCCATGCGCAGGCCCTTGAAGACGCGCGACGGGGTCGAGGCCCCACCGATCGAGCCGGGCTTGCGGTGGTTACGGTGCGAACCGTGCGAGGCGCTGACGCCCTTGAAGCCGTGACGCTTCATGACGCCGGCGGTGCCCTTGCCCTTCGTGGTGCCCACGACGTCGACCAGCTGGCCGGCGTCGAACACCTCGGCGGTGAGCTCCTGGCCGAGCTCGTACTCGGCGGCGTCCGGCGTCCGGACCTCGGCGACGTGACGGCGCGGCGTGACGCCGGCCTTCTCGAAGTGGCCCTTGAGGGGCTGCGTCACCTTGCGCGGGTCGATCTGGCCGAAGGCGAGCTGGACGGCGGAGTAGCCGTCAGCGTCCTGCGTCCGGACCTGCGTCACGACGTTCGCCCCGACCTGGACGACGGTCACGGGCACGAGGCGCCCGTTCTCGTCCCAGGTCTGGGTCATGCCGAGCTTGGTGCCGAGGACGGCCTTGACGGCGCGCTCGTTCTGCTGGGTAGTCATTGTCGTCTCCTCCCCAGCCTCAGAGCTTGATCTCGATGTTCACGTCCGCAGGCAGGTCGAGACGCATGAGCGAGTCGACGGCCTTCGGCGTGGGGTCGATGATGTCGATGAGCCGCTTGTGCGTGCGCATCTCGAAGTGCTCGCGGCTGTCCTTGTACTTGTGAGGCGACCGGATCACGACGAACACGTTCTTCTCGGTCGGCAGCGGCACCGGACCCACGACCGTCGCACCAGCGCGGGTCACCGTGTCGACGATCTTGCGCGCCGAACTGTCGATGACCTCGTGGTCGTAGGACTTGAGCCGGATGCGGATCTTCTGTCCCGCCATGGCGTCGTCTGACTCTCTCTCTCGAACCGCTATGTCTGTCCGACCCCCGCGCTCGGGCGTGTCGCTTTGTGCGACGCGCCTCGGCGCATACCACCCGGGTACCGGGGCCGTGGTTTGCGGGAGCCACGCTCCCCCGGGCTCAGGCCCAGGGCTGCGACGACGTCCCTCAACGTGCGCTCGCCTGCTCGAAACATGTGTTCCACGGGGCTCGATCTGCATCGTCCAGCAGAGTCGACGCCCGGCCGGCCCCGAAGGACCTGGCACCGCGGTTCAACACACTGTTCGATACATGAAGGAGCGCACCTGTAACAGGCAACTTGACTAGTCTGCCATACGGACCGCCGTCGACGCCAATCCGCGTCGCGAGAGTCCGTCGGCGCACGAGGGCCCCGACACCCTGACGGGTGCCGGGGCCCTCGTGGAACCACCGGGTGCGCGGGACGAGCCCGCACGGCGGGTCAGGTCAGATCACTTGATGATCTTCGTGACACGGCCCGAGCCCACGGTGCGGCCACCCTCACGGATGGCGAAGCCGAGGCCCTCCTCCATGGCGATCGGCTGGATCAGCTCGACCGTCATCTCGGTGTTGTCGCCGGGCATGACCATCTCGGTGCCCTCGGGCAGCGTGATGACGCCGGTGACGTCCGTGGTCCGGAAGTAGAACTGCGGACGGTAGTTCGAGTAGAACGGGTTGTGACGGCCGCCCTCGTCCTTGCCCAGGATGTAGACCTGAGCCTCGAAGTTCGTGTGCGGGGTGATCGAACCCGGCTTCACGACGACCTGGCCGCGCTCGACGTCCTCGCGCTTGATGCCGCGGAGCAGGAGGCCGGTGTTGTCGCCGGCCTGCGCCTCGTCCATCTGCTTGTGGAACGTCTCGATACCGGTGACCGTCGTCTTCTGCGGGGTGCGGATACCGACGATCTCGACCTCGGAGTTGATGGCGAGCGTGCCACGCTCGACCTTGCCGGTGACGACGGTGCCACGACCGGTGATCGTGAAGACGTCCTCGATCGGCATGAGGAAGGGCTTGTCGAGCTCGCGGACGGGCTCGGGGACGTTCTCGTCCACGGCCTCCATGAGCTCGAGCACCTTGGCGGTCCACTCGGGGTCGCCCTCGAGCGCCTTCAGGCCGGAGACGCGCACGACCGGCGCGTCGTCGCCGTCGAAGCCCTGCGAGGAGAGGAGCTCACGGACCTCCATCTCGACGAGCTCGAGGATCTCCTCGTCGTCGACCATGTCGGACTTGTTGAGCGCCACGAGCAGGTAGGGAACGCCGACCTGGCGGGCGAGCAGGACGTGCTCACGCGTCTGGGCCATCGGGCCGTCGGTCGCGGCGACCACCAGGATCGCGCCGTCCATCTGGGCGGCACCGGTGATCATGTTCTTGATGTAGTCGGCGTGACCCGGGGCGTCGACGTGCGCGTAGTGGCGCGCCGGCGTCTCGTACTCGATGTGCGCGATGTTGATCGTGATACCGCGCTGCTTCTCCTCGGGAGCCGCGTCGATCTCGTCGAAGTTGCGCTGCACGTTCGCCGGCAGGTCCGGGTACGTGTCCGCGAGCGTCTTCGAGATGGCCGCCGTCAGCGTGGTCTTGCCGTGGTCGACGTGACCGATCGTGCCGATGTTGACGTGCGGCTTGGTCCGCTCGAACTTGGCCTTAGCCACTGGGGTCCTCCTGGGACTCGGGGTAGGTGCGCCGGAGCGCGTCGCTACAGGTTGATGTGGTGATTCTAGGTGGTCGACCTGTGGGGACTCACTCGCCCCGGGTCTTCTTGATGATCTCGTCCGCGACGTTCCGAGGAACCTCGGCGTAGCTGTCGAACTGCATCGAGTACACCGCGCGGCCCTGCGTCTTGGAACGCAGGTCGCCGATGTAGCCGAACATCTCCGACAGCGGCACCTGGGCACGGACGACCTTGACGCCGGTGGCGTCCTCCATCGACTGGATCATGCCTCGACGGGAGTTGATGTCGCCGATGACGTCGCCCATGTACTCCTCGGGCGTGCGCACCTCGACGGCCATGATCGGCTCGAGCAGAGCCGGGTCCGCCCGCTTGACGCCCTCCTTGAGGACCATCGAGCCGGCGATCTTGAACGCCATCTCGGACGAGTCGACCTCGTGGTAGGCGCCGTCGAGCAGCGTGGCCTTGACGCCCACGAGCGGGAAGCCCGCGAGGACACCCTGCTGCAGCGCGGACTGGATGCCGGCGTCGACGGAGGGGATGTACTCGCGCGGGATGCGACCACCGGTCACGGCGTTGTTGAACTCGTAGAGCTCGCCCTCGGCCGTGTCGAGCGGCTCGAAGGTCACCTGGACCTTGGCGAACTGACCCGAACCACCGGTCTGCTTCTTGTGCGTGTAGTCGACCTTCTCCACCGTGCGGCGGATGGTCTCGCGGTACGCGACCTGCGGCTTGCCGACGTTCGCCTCGACCTTGAACTCGCGACGCATGCGGTCGACGAGGATGTCGAGGTGGAGCTCGCCCATGCCGCCGATGACGGTCTGGCCGGTCTCGTCGTCCAGGCGGACGCGGAACGTCGGGTCCTCCTCGGCGAGCTTCTGGATCGCCGTGGAGAGCTTCTCCTGGTCGGCCTTCGTCTTCGGCTCGATGGCCACGTCGATGACCGGCTCGGGGAACGTCATCGACTCGAGGATGACCTGCGCGTTCGGGTCGGACAGGGTGTCACCGGTGGTGACGTCCTTGAGACCGATGAACGCGTAGATGTGACCCGCGGTCGCCTCGTCGACAGGGTTCTCCTTGTTGGCGTGCATCTGGAAGATCTTCCCGATGCGCTCCTTCTTGCCCTTGGTCGAGTTCACGACCTGGGCGCCCTGCGACACGTGGCCCGAGTAGACCCGGATGAACGTGAGCTTGCCGAAGAACGGGTGCGCGGCGATCTTGAACGCGAGGGCCGAGAACGGCTCGGTCGCGTCCGCGTGACGCTCGACGACGACCTCGGGGTCCTTGACGTCGTGGCCCTGGATGGCCGGGACGTCGAGGGGCGACGGGAGGTAGTCGACGACGGCGTCGAGCATGGGCTGGACGCCCTTGTTCTTGAACGCCGAGCCGCACAGCACGGGGAACGCCTCGCCGGCGATGGTGAGCTTGCGGATGCCGGCCTTGATCTCGGCGACCGTGAGCTCCTCGCCACCGAGGAACTTCTCGAGCAGCTCGTCGTCGGTCTCGGCGACGGCCTCCAGGAGCTCCGAGCGGTACTGCTCGGCCTTCTCCGCGAGGTCGGCCGGGATCTCCTCGATGTCGTACTTCGCGCCCATCTGGGTCTCGCCGCGCCACACGAGCGCGCGCATCTCGACCAGGTCGACGACGCCGATGAAGTCGTTCTCCGAACCGATCGGGAGCTGGATGACCAGCGGCTTCGCCTTGAGGCGGTTGATGATCGTGTCGACGGTGAAGTAGAAGTCCGCGCCGAGCTTGTCCATCTTGTTGACGAAGCAGATGCGCGGGACCTCGTACTTGTCCGCCTGACGCCACACCGTCTCGGACTGGGGCTCCACGCCCTCCTTGCCGTCGAAGACCGCGACCGCGCCGTCGAGGACGCGCAGCGAGCGCTCGACCTCGACCGTGAAGTCCACGTGACCCGGCGTGTCGATGACGTTGATCTGCGTCTCGTTCGCCTTGCCCTTGTTCCAGAACGCGGTCACAGCAGCAGACGTGATCGTGATGCCACGCTCCTGCTCCTGCTCCATCCAGTCGGTCGTGGACGCGCCGTCGTGCGTCTCGCCGATCTTGTAGTTGACGCCCGTGTAGTACAGGATCCGCTCGGTCGTCGTCGTCTTCCCGGCATCGATGTGGGCCATGATGCCGATGTTGCGGACCTTCTTCAGGTCGGTCAGCACGTCAAGTGCCACGGTGGTGAACCCCTTGTCAGGTGGGAGGGTGGGGCGCCCGGGAAAGGGCAGGAGCGGGGAGCGGCGCCGCCGGCCCCGGGTTCTCCGGGACCGGCAGCGACCGGCTCACCAGCGGTAGTGCGCGAAGGCCTTGTTCGAGTCGGCCATCTTGTGCATGTCCTCGCGGCGCTTGACCGCGGCACCGAGGCCGTTCGAGGCGTCGAGGATCTCGTTCGTCAGACGCTCGGTCATCGTCTTCTCGCGGCGAGCGCGCGAGTAGTCGGTGAGCCAGCGCAGCGCGAGCGTGGTGGCACGCGCAGGACGGACCTCGATCGGCACCTGGTAGGTCGCACCGCCGACGCGGCGGGACTTGACCTCGAGGGCCGGGCGGACGTTGTCGAGCGCGCGCTTGAGCACGACGACGGGGTCCTGGTCGGTCTTCGCCCGGACGCCCTCGAGGGCGCCGTAGACGATGGCCTCGGCGGTCGACTTCTTGCCGTCGCGCAGGACCTTGTTGACGAGCTGGGTGACGATGGGCGACCCGTAGACGGGGTCGACGACGAGCGGCCGCTTGGGGGCCGGACCCTTACGAGGCATCAGGCCTTCTCCTTCTTCGCGCCGTAGCGGCTGCGCGCCTGCTTGCGGTTCTTCACGCCCTGCGTGTCGAGCGCACCGCGCACGATCTTGTAACGGACACCCGGGAGGTCCTTCACACGGCCGCCGCGGACGAGCACGATCGAGTGCTCCTGCAGGTTGTGGCCGACGCCGGGGATGTACGCCGTGACCTCGATGCCCGAGGACAGCTTGACGCGCGCGACCTTGCGGAGCGCGGAGTTCGGCTTCTTCGGGGTGGTGGTGTACACGCGGGTGCACACACCGCGGCGCTGGGGCGAACCCTTGAGCGCGGGCGTCTTGGACTTCGACGCCTTCGATGTCCGCCCCTTGCGGACGAGCTGCTGGATCGTAGGCACTACGTCTCCGTGTCTTCTCGAGCTGCTCGAGGCGGCTGCCTCGACAGTGGTCTGTGTCTGGGGCGCCGGCAGCAAGAGGCGCCAGCAGCACCTCAGGTGCTGCTACAGCCACTTTCCACCGGCCCGATGGTCCGTCCGCGGCGGCCCTGGAGGGCCCGCAGAGCGGTTCGCCCGCGCGCTCACATCAGGCCCAGATCCGAGTGGGCACCGGGCGCCGCCGACGAGGTCGGCGAGGGGATCCGGACGACGCGAGGTCGTCCCGGTCGTCCCGGTGCATCAGAGCAGGCCCGACGGCGCGGGCAACAGTCGTCAAGTCTACGTGGGCGCGCGAGCCCCGTCAAAGAGCGGGAGACCCTACCCGACGGGAGCCGCCGCGCGCGCCGTCGTCCAGAGCCCGGAAGGGGCGCCGGACACGCCCGAGGGGCCCACCGCACGCGGCAGGCCCCTCGGGGTGATGACAGGTCGACGTCAGCGGAAGTCGCCGAAGTCGATGTCGTCGAGCGGGATGGCCTCGCCCGTCCCCATGCCGAGCGGCGAGAAGTCGATCTCGTCGTACCCGAACGTCGGGAAGAGCTCGGCGCGCGCCTGCTCGGTCGGCTCGACGTCCACCTCGCGGTAGCGCGGGAGGCCCGTGCCGGCGGGGATGAGCTTACCGAGGATGACGTTCTCCTTGAGGCCCAGGAGCGGGTCGCGACGACCGCTCATCGACGCCTCCGTGAGGACGCGCGTCGTCTCCTGGAAGGAGGCCGCGGACAGCCACGAGTCGGTCGCGAGCGACGCCTTCGTGATGCCCATGAGCTCCGGACGACCCGAGGCCGGCTGACCGCCCTCGGCGACCGCACGACGGTTCGCGTCCTCGAACCGACCGCGCTCGGCGAGCTCGCCCGGAAGGAGCTGCGACGAACCCGAGTCGAGCACGGTCACGCGACGCAGCATCTGCCGCACGATGACCTCGATGTGCTTGTCGTGGATGTCCACGCCCTGGGAGCGGTAGACCTCCTGCACCTCGTCGACCAGGTGCTTCTGCGTGGCACGCGGGCCGAGGATGCGCAGCACCTTCTTCGGGTCGACGGCGCCCTGGACGAGCTGGGTGCCGACCTCGACGTGGTCGCCGTCGTTCACCAGCAGGCGCGAGCGCTTGCTGACGGCGTAGGCGATCTCCTCGGAGCCGTCGTCGGGCGTGAGCACGATCCGGCGGGTGCGCTCGGTGTCGTCGATCGCGACGCGACCCGAGAACTCCGCGATCGGGCTCTCGCCCTTCGGGGTCCGGGCCTCGAAGAGCTCGGTGACACGCGGCAGACCCTGAGTGATGTCCTCCGCGGAGGCGACACCACCCGTGTGGAACGTACGCATCGTCAGCTGGGTACCCGGCTCACCGATCGACTGCGCCGCGATGATGCCCACGGCCTCGCCGATGTCGACGAGCTTGCCCGTCGCGAGCGAACGGCCGTAGCACTTCGCGCACGTGCCGACGCGCGACTCGCAGGTCAGGACCGAACGGACCTTGACCTCCGTGACGCCGGCCTCGACGAGACGCTCGATGAGCACGTCGCCGACGTCCTCGCCCGCGTGGGCGACGACGTTGCCGTCGGCGTCCTCGACGTCCGAGGCGAGGCTGCGCGCGTACACGCTGGTCTCCACCTTGGGGTGGCGGACCAGGGTGTCGCCGAGCTGCTCGGCCACGGGCAGCGGCAGGCCGCGCTCGGTGCCGCAGTCCTCCTCGCGGATGATGACGTCCTGCGACACGTCGACGAGACGACGCGTGAGGTAGCCGGAGTCCGCGGTACGCAGCGCGGTGTCCGCGAGACCCTTGCGGGCACCGTGGGTCGCGATGAAGTACTCGAGGACGGACAGTCCCTCGCGGTAGTTGGACTTGATCGGGCGCGGGATGATCTCGCCCTTCGGGTTCGCCACGAGACCGCGCATACCGGCGATCTGACGGACCTGCATCCAGTTACCACGCGCGCCCGAGCCGACCATCGTGAAGACCGTGTTGCGCTCCGGGAAGGACTCCCGCATCGCCGTCGCGACCTTGTCGGTGGCCTGCGTCCAGATCTCGATGAGCTCCTGACGGCGCTCGTCGTCCGTGATCAGACCGCGGTCGTACTGCTGCTGGACCTTGAGCGCGCGCTCCTCGTGCTCGGCGAGGATCGCGGGCTTGGCCTCCGGCGTCGCGACGTCGGAGATCGCGATCGTCACGCCCGAACGGGTGGCCCAGCGGAAGCCGGCCTCCTTCAGCGCGTCGAGCGACGCGGCGACGTCCACCTTGGGGTAGCGCTCCGCGAGCTCGTTCACGATCGTCGACAGACGCTTCTTGTCCACGATCTCGTTCACGTACGGGTAGTCGACCGGCAGCGTGTCGTTGAAGATCGCGCGGCCGAGCGTCGTCGTGAACAGGAACGGCTCGCCGGGCACGTAGCCCTCGGGCGCCGTCGCCGGGTCCAGGACGAGGTCCGGGATCCGCAGCTTGACCTCGGCGTTCAGGTCCAGGGTGCCCTGGTCGAACGCCATGATCGCCTCGGCGACCGAGCTGAACGCGCGGCCCTCGCCCTCGGCACCCTGGTGCTCGTTCGTCAGGTGGAACAGACCGATGATCATGTCCTGCGAGGGCATGGTGACCGGTCGGCCGTCCGACGGCTTCAGGATGTTGTTGCTCGAGAGCATGAGGACGCGGGCCTCGGCCTGCGCCTCCGCCGACAGGGGCAGGTGGACCGCCATCTGGTCGCCGTCGAAGTCCGCGTTGAACGCGGCGCACACGAGCGGGTGCAGGTGGATGGCCTTGCCCTCGACGAGCTGCGGCTCGAACGCCTGGATGCCCAGACGGTGCAGCGTGGGAGCACGGTTCAGCAGCACCGGGTGCTCGGTGATGACCTCCTCGAGCACGTCCCACACGACCGGGCGGGCACGCTCGACCATGCGCTTCGCGGACTTGATGTTCTGCGCGTGGTTGAGGTCCACCAGACGCTTCATGACGAACGGCTTGAACAGCTCGAGCGCCATCTGCTTCGGCAGGCCGCACTGGTGCAGCTTGAGCTGCGGGCCGACGACGATGACCGAACGGCCCGAGTAGTCGACGCGCTTGCCGAGCAGGTTCTGGCGGAACCGGCCCTGCTTGCCCTTGAGCATGTCGGAGATCGACTTCAGCGGACGGTTGCCGGGGCCCGTGACCGGGCGACCACGACGGCCGTTGTCGAAGAGCGAGTCCACGGCCTCCTGGAGCATGCGCTTCTCGTTGTTCACGATGATCTCGGGCGCACCGAGGTCGAGCAGACGCTTCAGGCGGTTGTTGCGGTTGATGACGCGGCGGTACAGGTCGTTCAGGTCCGACGTCGCGAACCGGCCACCGTCGAGCTGCACCATCGGGCGCAGGTCCGGCGGGATGACCGGGACGGCGTCGAGCACCATCGCCGTGGGCGAGTTGGTGGTCGTCAGGAACGCGTTCACGACCTTGAGGCGCTTGAGCGCGCGGGTCTTGCGCTGGCCCTTGCCGGTGCGGATGATCTCGCGCAACGCCTCGGCCTCGGCGTCCAGGTCGAAGTTCTCGAGGCGCTTCTGGATCGCCGCGGCGCCCATCGAGCCCTCGAAGTAGCTCCCGTAGCGGTCCTGGAGCTGGCGGTACAGCAGCTCGTCGCCCTCGAGGTCCGCGACCTTGAGGTTCTTGAACCGGTCCCAGACCTGCTCGAGGCGGTCGAGCTCCGCGTCGGAACGCTTACGGATCTGCGCCATCTCGCGCTCGGCCGAGTCGCGGACCTTGCGGCGCGCGTCGGCCTTGGCACCCTCGGCCTCGAGCTCGGCCAGGTCGGCCTCGAGCTTCGTGGCACGCGTGTTGATGTCGTTGTCGCGCCGGTTCTCGATCTCCTTGCGCTCCAGGTCGATCTCGTTCTGGAGGTTCGGGAGGTCTTCCTGGCGACCCTCGGCGTCGACCCACGTGATCATGTAGGCCGCGAAGTAGATGACCTTCTCCAGGTCCTTCGGGGCGAGGTCGAGCAGGTAGCCGAGGCGGCTCGGCACACCCTTGAAGAACCAGATGTGCGTGACGGGCGCGGCGAGCTCGATGTGGCCCATGCGCTCACGGCGGACCTTCGAGCGCGTCACCTCGACGCCGCAGCGCTCGCAGATGATGCCCTTGAAGCGCACGCGCTTGTACTTGCCGCAGTAGCACTCCCAGTCCCGGGTGGGGCCGAAGATCTTCTCGCAGAAGAGGCCGTCCTTCTCGGGCTTGAGGGTGCGGTAGTTGATGGTCTCGGGCTTCTTGACCTCGCCGTGCGACCAGGCACGGATGTCGTCGGCCGTGGCCAGGCCGATGCGCAGCTCGTCGAAGACGTTGACGTCGAGCAAGGTTTCCTACTTCCTTCGTCTCACCGTGGGGCCGTCGCCCCGGTGGTGAACAGTGCAGGGAATGTCTGGAGTAGTGGGGGGCGGCCCGGCCGTGGTGTCCCGCGGGGGACGGCGCACGGCCGGGTCGCGTTCGTCAGATCTCTTCGACGCTGGAGGCGTTCGGGCGACGCGACAGGTCGATCCCGAGCTCCTCCGCGGCGCGGTACACCTCGTCGTCGGACTCGCGCATCTCGACCGTGGTGCCGTCCGAGGAGAGGACCTCCACGTTCAGGCACAGCGACTGCATCTCCTTGAGGAGCACCTTGAAGGACTCCGGGATGCCCGAGTCGGGGATGTTCTCGCCCTTGACGATGGCCTCGTACACCTTCACGCGACCGGGGACGTCGTCCGACTTGATGGTGAGGAGCTCCTGCAGCGTGTACGCCGCGCCGTAAGCCTCGAGCGCCCACACCTCCATCTCGCCGAAACGCTGACCGCCGAACTGCGCCTTACCACCGAGCGGCTGCTGCGTGATCATCGAGTACGGACCCGTCGACCGCGCGTGGATCTTGTCGTCCACCAGGTGGTGCAGCTTGAGGATGTACATGTAGCCGACCGAGACGGGCGCCGGGAACGGCTCGCCGGAGCGGCCGTCGAACAGCTGCGCCTTGCCGTCGCCGCCGACGGTGCGGACACCGTCGCGGTTCGGGAGCGTGGTCGAGAGCAGGCCCGTGAGCGCGTTCTCCTGGAGGCCGTCGAACACCGGGGTCGCGACGGGCGAGTTGGGCGCCGCCTTGGCCGCGACCTCGGGGACGTCGTCCTTCCAGGACAGGTCGTCGCCCTCGGCGAGCGAGATGTCCCAGCCCTGCTTGGCGACCCACCCGAGGTGGGTCTCGAGCACCTGGCCGACGTTCATACGACCGGGCACGCCGAGCGGGTTGAGGATCACGTCGACCGGGGTCCCGTCGGCGAGGAACGGCATGTCCTCGACCGGCAGGATCTTCGAGATGACGCCCTTGTTGCCGTGACGACCGGCGAGCTTGTCGCCGTCCGTGATCTTGCGGCGCTGCGCGATGTACACGCGGACCAGCTGGTTCACGCCGGCGGGCAGCTCGTCGCCGTCCTCGCGGTTGAACTCGCGGACGCCGATCACCGTTCCGGACTCGCCGTGGGGAACCTTGAGCGACGTGTCGCGGACCTCGCGGGCCTTCTCGCCGAAGATCGCGCGGAGCAGGCGCTCCTCCGGGGTGAGCTCGGTCTCGCCCTTGGGCGTGACCTTGCCGACCAGGATGTCGCCGGCCGCGACCTCGGCACCGATGCGGATGATGCCGCGCTCGTCGAGGTCCGCCAGGGCCTCCTCGGAGACGTTCGGGATGTCCCGCGTGATCTCCTCGGGGCCGAGCTTGGTGTCGCGCGCGTCGACCTCGTGCTCCTCGATGTGGATCGAGGACAGGACGTCGTCCTGGACGAGCCGCTGGCTGAGGATGATCGCGTCCTCGTAGTTGTGGCCCTCCCACGACATGAACGCGACGAGCAGGTTGCGGCCGAGCGCGAGCTCGCCCTCGTCCGTCGCCGGGCCGTCACCGAGGACGGAGCCGACCTCGACACGCTGGCCCTCGTCGACGATCACGCGCTGGTTGTAGCTCGTGCCCTGGTTGGAGCGCTGGAACTTCTGGGCGCGGTACGTCGACGTCGTGCCGTCGTCGTTGATGACGGTGACCAGGTCGGCCGACACCTCGGACACGACACCGGGCTTGGTCGCCACGATGACGTCGCCGGCGTCGACAGCCGCACGACGCTCCATGCCGGTGCCCACGAGCGGGAGCTCGGAGCGCACGAGCGGCACGGCCTGGCGCTGCATGTTGGCGCCCATGAGCGCGCGGTTCGCGTCGTCGTGCTCGAGGAACGGGATGAGCGCGGTCGCGACCGACACCATCTGGCGCGGCGAGACGTCCATGTAGTCGACGTTCGTCGCGAGGACGTCGTCCGTCTCCCCGCCCTTGATGCGCACGAGGACGCGGTCGGTGACGAAGTGGCCGTCGGCCGTCAGCGGCGTGTTGGCCTGCGCGATGACGTGGCGGTCCTCGTCGTCGGCGGTCAGGTACTCGACCTCGTCGGTCACGCGACCGTCGACGACACGGCGGTACGGCGTCTCGATGAAGCCGAACGGGTTGATCCGCCCGTACGACGCGAGCGAGCCGATCAGACCGATGTTCGGACCCTCAGGGGTCTCGATCGGGCACATGCGGCCGTAGTGCGACGGGTGGACGTCACGGACCTCCATGCCGGCGCGGTCACGAGACAGACCACCCGGGCCGAGGGCCGACAGACGCCGCTTGTGCGTGAGGCCCGCGAGCGGGTTGTTCTGGTCCATGAACTGCGACAGCTGGCTCGTCCCGAAGAACTCCTTGATGGAGGCCACGACGGGGCGGATGTTGATCAGCGTCTGCGGGGTGATCGCCTCGACGTCCTGCGTCGTCATGCGCTCGCGCACGACGCGCTCCATCCGGGACAGGCCCGTGCGGACCTGGTTCTGGATGAGCTCGCCGACGGCGCGGATACGACGGTTGCCGAAGTGGTCGATGTCGTCCGTCTCGACGCGGACCTCGACGGTCTCGCCGTTGCGGGCGCCCGGGAGGGTCGCGACGTCGGCGTGCAGCGCGGCCAGGTACTTGATGGTCGCGACGACGTCGGCCTGCGACAGCGTGGAGTCGGCCAGCGGGACGTCGACGCCGAGCTTCTTGTTCAGCTTGTAGCGGCCGACCTTGGCGAGGTCGTAGCGCTTCGGGTTGAAGTAGAAGTTCTCGAGCAGGGCGCGGCCGGCCTCGACGGTCGGCGGCTCGCCCGGGCGGATCTTCCGGTACAGGTCGAGGAGCGCCTCGTCCTGCGTGTGGACGTGGTCCTTCTCGAGCGTGTCGAGGATCGACGGGAAGTCGGCGAACTCCTCACGGATCTCCGACTCGGTCATGCCGAGCGCCTTGAGCAGGACCGTGACGGACTGCTTGCGCTTGCGGTCGACGCGCACGCCGACGGCGTCACGCTTGTCGATCTCGAACTCGAGCCACGCACCACGCGACGGGATGACCTTCGCGCTGAAGATGTCGCGGTCGCTCGTCTTGTCGGCGATCCGCTCGAAGTAGACGCCCGGGGAACGGACGAGCTGCGACACGACGACGCGCTCGGTGCCGTTGATGATGAAGGTGCCGCGCTCGCTCATGAGCGGGAAGTCACCCATGAAGACGGTCTGGCTCTTGATCTCACCGGTCGTGTAGTTGACGAACTCGGCGGTCACGAAGAGCGGCGCGGCGTAGGTGAAGTCCTTCTCCTTGCACTCGTCCGCCGTGTACTTCGGCGGCTCGAAGCGGTGGTTGGAGAAGGAGAGGGACATCGTCTGGCCGAAGTCCTCGATCGGCGAGATCTCCTCGAAGATCTCCTCGAGGCCGGAGGTGTCCGGGACGTCCTGACGCCCCGCCTCGGCGGCGGCGGCGACACGCGCCTGCCACTTCTCGTTGCCCAGGAGCCAGTCGAAGCTCTCGGTCTGCAGACCGAGAAGGTCCGGCACGCCGAGGGGCTCGAAGATCTGGGCGAAGGAGATGCGGGGGGAGGCGGTTCGGTTCGCGATGGCGTCGGCGGACGGAGCAGAAGGGGTGCGCGAGGCAGCCAAGAGGGGTCCTTCCCTGCAGATCGAAAGAACGCTGCACCGCCGGGCCGGGTTCGATCACCGCCGCCCCGACCGCAGCGCGACGCGCACGTACGTCGCCGGAAGGTCGAGGGGTATCTGAGATCGGGGGCACAGGACAGCGCAAAGCGTTAGCATACCCTGAACTTGCGCTCGGGTCCAGCCCCCGCCGTCGGGCCACCTTGCCCGACGTATCAACCACGGTGCTCGTCCACGACGACGCCCCACGCACGCACCGTGCCCACTGCCGTCGGCCCAGGTCGCACGTCGCTGTCCTGCTGGTGCGCCAGACCGTCCCGGCCCCGACATCGTGGCACACCCTCCCCCGGTTCGTGAAGTCAGCCACGCTCGTGGGTGCACCGTCGCGCGCGGACCGCACGCTTCCGGGGACACGACGAGGCCCCCACCCGGACGGGTGGGGGCCTCGTGCAGCAGTTCGCGAACCGCCGTCAGTGGAGTCCCGCGGACGGGACCCGGATCACTTGACGGTGACGGTGGCGCCGGCGCCCTCGAGGGCAGCCTTGGCCTTGTCCGCGGCCTCCTTGGTGGCGTTCTCCAGGACGGGCTTCGGGGCGCCGTCGACGAGGTCCTTGGCCTCCTTGAGACCGAGGGACGTGAGGGCGCGCACCTCCTTGATGACCTGGATCTTCTTGTCGCCGGCGGCCTCGAGGATGACGTCGAACTCCGTCTTCTCCTCCTCGGCGGCGGCGTCGCCACCACCGGCGGCGGGGGCGGCGACCGCGACAGCGGCGGGGGCGGCGGCGGTGACCTCGAAGGTCTCCTCGAAGGCCTTCACGAACTCGTTGAGCTCGATGAGGGTCAGGCCCTTGAACTGCTCGATGAGCTCGTCGGTGCTGAGCTTCGCCATGATGGCGTTCCTTTCGTTCAGTGCTCGTCAGCGGCCCGGTGGGGGCCCGCCAGAAGCAAAGGGGGTTGTACGTGCGCTGAGCTGATCCGTGCGAGCACGGGTCAGGCGGCAGCGCCCTCCGATTCCTGCTTCTGACGCAGGGCATCGATGACGCGAGCGGCCTGGGCGGTGTTCGCGGTGAAGACGTAGGCAGCCTGGAAGAGCTTGGCCTTCATCGCGCCGGCCGCCTTGGCCAGCAGGACCTCGCGGGACTCGAGGTCCGCGAGCTTGGTGACCTCGTCGCTCGTCAGGGGGCGCCCGTCGAGGACACCACCCTTGATGACCAGCGCGGGGTTCGCCTTGGCGAAGTCACGCAGACCCTTGGCCGCCTCGACCGGGTCACCGGTCACGAAGGCGATCGCCGACGGGCCGGCGAGGTCGGTGTCGGCGATGTCGACCCCGGCCTCCTTGGCCGCGATGGCGGTCAGCGTGTTCTTCACCACGGCGTAGGTTGCGTTGCCGCTGAGCGACCGACGCAGCGTCTTGAGCTGCGCGACGGTGAGCCCGCGGTACTCGGTCAGCACGGCAGCGTTCGACTCGCGGAACGCGTCCGTGAGCTCTGCAACTGCGGCTGCCTTGTCCGGCCTCGCCATGGCAATCCTTCCGATGGTGGTGCCGCAGCGCGCCGTGCCGAGAACCCCGGGGAAACGAGAAAGAGCCCCGCGCAGGGCGGGGCTCTCAGGAACGTCCGACATCCGTGAGGACACCGTTCATCGAGGCTCGCACCTGCGCCGGCCTCCGCTCGAGAGCGGGACTTCGGTGACACCTTCCCGTCCACCGGCGAACCGGGTTCCGGGCAGGCGTCGACGACCTGCGGTCTTGGGTACCCGTCCATGGTAGGGCACGCGGGGACCACGACCAAACCGCCTGGCCCGCGGTCGCGAGCGCCCTCAGCCCTCGGCGGCGACGAGCTCGGGCTCGCGGGACCCGGCACCGACCGCAGCGGGGTCGCGGACCGACGCCGCCACCGCGCCCGCGACGACGCGCGCGGTCGCGAGCGCGAGGGCCGTGGCGAGCACGCCGCCGAGCACCAGGGGCAGACGAAGGTCCACCCGCGAGAGTGCGCCGCCCGCGAGGGTGACGAGGGGGACCAGCACCCAGCAGACCGTCCGCCACGTCCCCGAGACGCGGCCCAAGAGGTCGTCCGGCACACGGTGCTGGCGCACGCTCGCGGTGAGGGAGTTCCACACGGTCACGCCGAGCGTCATCGCGGCGAACGCGGCCGCCGCGACGCCCGCGCCCAGCCGGGATCCCGGGACGAGGCCCATCACGACGAGCATCGGCCCGCAGACCACCGCCGACCCCGCGAGGACCCGCGGCCTCCCGACCCGCTCGACGGCACGCGCGAGCACCACCGACGCCAGCACGCTCCCGATCGCGCCGACCGCGAGGAACACCCCGACGAGCGCGTCCGGCACGTGCAGGGTCCGGACCACGTACACGACGAGCGCCGCCTGGGCGAGCGTGAGGCAGGTAGCCGAGCCGGTCGTCACGAGCAGGAGCGTCCGGAGCGGGCGGTCGCGCCACAGGAAGCGGGCGCCGTCGTCGAGCTGGCGGAAGAAACCGTCGCGGACCTCGCGCGCGGCGGCCGGCGCGACCTCGCGGGCCCCGGTCGACCGCGGGAGGAGCAGCGCGAGGACCGCGGCGGCGGCGAAGGCCGCGGCCGACGCGACGAACGGCGCCGCGGCCGCCAGCGCCACCAGCCCTGCGGCCGCGGACGGCGCCACGAGACCCTGCGCGACCTGGGTCCCGGCGGCCACGCGAGAGTTCGCGGCGTCGCGTCCGGCGACGTCGACGACACGCGGGAGGAGCGCCTGGTTCCCCTCCTCCGCGACGGTCTCGAGCACCCCCGCCACGAAGATCAGGACGACGAGCCCCCAGACGGGCATCCGCCCCGCCGCGACGAGCGCGGCCGCCCCGAGGACGACGGCTGCGCGCGCGAGGTTCGCGACCCCGAGCAGGCGGCGGCGGTCGAACCGGTCGGCCGCGACGCCCGCGGCGACCCCGAAGAGCAGCCAGGGCAGGTACGACGCCGCCGAGATCGCGGACACCGCGAACGGGTCCTGGGTGAGCCTGACGGCGAGCAACGGCGCGGCGGTCCACACGAGCGCGTCCGCGAGGTAGCCGGACATCATCGACGACCACAGGAGCGCGAACGGCCGGGACGCGCGCGCCCTCACGCGGACACCGCCGCGAGACCGGCCACGGACGAGAAGCAGACCAGCGGGACGGGCTCGTCGGCGTCCGCGAGCGCCAGCGCGAGCGCGCCCTCGGGGTCGTCGGACGCGCGGAGCTCGGCGTGGAGCCGCGGCATCAGGTCGGCGGCCACCACGTCCGGCAGCGGGGCGACGGACGCGATCACGGCGCGCGCCCCGAGCCGCAGCAGGACCGACGTGAGCCCCAGCACCTCGCCACCGAGCCCAGGCGTGACGCCCCCGACCTCGCACGCCGACAGGACGACGACGGACTGCGGCAGGTGAAGCCCGTCGAGCTCGTGCGCGAACAGCGGGCCGTCGGCGAGCTCGATGCAGGCGAAGAGCGGGTTGTCGGCGTCGTGGCGGCCGTGCGCGGCGAGGTGCACGACGTCGTGGTCCTCGAACGCGCGGCGCACCGAGTCGGTCGAGGCGTCCGCGCCCGTGAGGGCGGTCGCCTGCTGCCACCCGTCGGCGACGGCGAGCGCCTCGCGGTCCGCGTGCACCACCCCGGGTCCTGCGACGGCGAGGACGCGCGGTTCCCGACCGTCGCCGTCGGACGCGCGACCCCGCGCGACGTGCGAGTTCACCGCCGTCCGCAGGCCGCGCCGCGACGGGAACGCAGACCACGGGAGGCCGATCAGCGGGTCGCGCGCCGCGACGTACAGGTCGGCCTCGGCGGCCAGCGGTCGCACGAGCAGGTCGTCGAGCCGGCGCAGCCCGGTGGTGAGCGAGGCGACGGCGACCGCGTGGAGCGGGGCGGGGATGAGCTCGTTCGACGCGATCTGCAGGTCGGCACGGACGCGACGGACCTTCTCGGTGACGTCCGCGGCGTCGGCGAGGTCGAACAGACGCATGCCGCGCGCGTCGGCGCGGACCGCGAGCACCCGCCCGCCGAACACGACGAAGTCGGCCACGACGGCGCCGTCGCCGCGCTCCCCCAGCAGCCGCACGAGCTCGCGGCTCGTCACCGCGTGCGCGACCTCGGCGTCCCCCGCCCGCTGCCACGAACGCTCGCGCAGACGGTCCTGGAGGACGCGCGCGCGGCGGTGCAGGTCCGCGCGCTCCCGCACCGCCGCCGGGTCCGTGTCCACGGGCAGTTCGCGGGCCCGGGCCAGCAGCGCGCGGGCCGTCGCGAGCAGCTCGGCCGACTCCGGGTCCTCGGGCGGCGTGACCCGCGCCGCGCCCGCGAACGTCGCCCGGCCCCGCTCGACCGCGTCGAACACCGCCGACGCGCGCCCGGTCCCGCGGGCCGCGGCGACGTCCGTCCAGTTGAGGGCCACCGCGTGCACCGCGGCGGCCGCGACCGAGTCCACCGAGCCCAGGCGGGCGCGGTGCTCGGCCAGGATCCCGAAGCCGCGCTTGACCGCCCGCAGGCCGGCAGGCCGGTCCCCCGCCGTGAACGCGAGCTCGGCCGCGACGGCGTAGCGCTGGACCCGGAGCGTCAGCGGTGCGCCCTGCAGGTTCGACGGCACCTCCGCGAGCACGCCCCGCGCCGCCTCGACATCTCCCGCGGACACCAGCCACTGCACCGCGATCAGCCGCGCCCCGACCGACGGCTCGCGGCCCAGGACCGCACCCGTTGCGCTCCCCCGGTCCGCCACGTCCAGCGCCTCGAGAGCCCGACGACGGCACGTGCGCGCCGACGGCAGCCCCTCCTTCCTGGCACGGGCCAGTTCGATCTCGAGCTCCAGCACACGCGCGACGACCGTCCACGACGCGTGCCCGCCCGCCTCGAAGTGACGCCGCGCCAGGGCCGCCCACCGTTTCGCCTCCGGGTAGCGTTCGAGGCCCAGCAGCGTGCGCGCGCGGAAGTATTCAGCCTCAGCACGGTCGAGTCGCAGGCGCGCTCGTTGCAGCTGCGGGATCGCCTCGGTGAGCGCGCCGTCGGCCTCGGTCCACAACCCGGCCTCGACGAGAACCTCGGCCTTGCCGAGCAGGGGGATGCCGTCGTCCTGCTCGGGTGCGTGCCTCCGCGCTTCATCCATCGCCGACAAGGCGCCCGGCAGGTCACCGAGGAGGTGCTTCGCATACCCGACGTTGTGCATCGCGAGAGCGACGTACAGCTCCTGCCCCAAGGCCCGTGCATGCTCGTGCGCGGTCCGGTAGTCGTCAAGAGCCCCGCGGACGTCGCCCAGCTCAACCGCGGCGTTACCGCGGTTCAGCAGGCTGATCGCTCGTTCGCGATGGTTGTCCCTGGAGACGCCAGCTAGTCCCCGGGTGATCGCCGTCCGCGCGCCCTCCATGTCCCCCGCGCGGGCCAGCAGGAAGCCACGCTGGCCCTCGATCGACCCGATGATGTCACGCTCGTCGGCTAGAGGTGCGAGGGTCGCCGCGCGATCGAGGAGTGCAAGCGCGCGCGGGAGGCCGGTGGTGTCGGAGTGCAGGGCACCAGCCTGGCCCACGAGCGCCTGGCAGGTAAGTGTGGCAGCACGGCCTTGACCCTCCGGCGTCAGGTCCGCCACCTCGAGTGCGTCGAGCTGGCGGACGAGGTCCTCGAAGACGGCCGAGGCCATACTCGCGCGCGCTCGGGCGTTGAGCTCTCGGGCGCGCGCGAGGCGGTCGGCATAGTGATCCCAGTCCGGGTCCGTCACGCCGACCGCCTCTCTCACGTCAGGACGCGGGCGCCTCCGCGTACAGGTCGCCCACAGCGACGACAGCATCCCACGCCGCCGCGACCCGCGACGACGCCTGGCGTCCGTCAGCCCGCGCGTCGAGGAGCGCCCCGGCGAGCTGACCGGCGAGCACCGGGGCTGCGAACGACGTGCCGCTCCAGAGCGCGAAGCCGCCACGGAAGTCGTCCGGATCGACCGACTCGCGCAGGCCGTCAGCGGTTCGCGTCTGCGGCACGGCGGGACCGTCGAAGGTCGTCGGCATGGTGCTCAGCGACTTGGCACCCGGGCGGACGGCGGTGACCCACGGTCCGTCGTTGGCGAAGTCCGCGAGGGTCCCGTTCGGGTTCGACGCGGTGACCGTGAGCAGCGGGGTGTAGGCCGCGACGAGGTCGCTCGGCTGCTCGGCCACGACCGCCCCGTCAGGCACCCGCCGGACCGACGGCGCCCACGCCGCCGGGAAGACCGGCCGGGTCGAGCCGTCGTTGCCGGCCGACACCACCACGAGCACCCCGGCCTCGCGCAGGTCGCGCAGGATGCCGCGGAGCACGCCGTCGTAGTCGTCCTGGTCGGTCTCCTCGGGATAGAAGCCGAACGGCAGCACCACGACGTCGACAGCCGCGCACGCGTCGTCGCCCTCTACGGCGCGCAGGTGGAAGTCGAGCAGGCGCTCGAGGCTCCTCGCGACGTCCCACTCGGTCGCCTCGCCCGTCGGGCCCGAGACGCGCACCGGCAGGATCACGGCGTCGGGGCAGACCTGGTGCACGACGCCCGCGATGAACGTCCCGTGCCCCGAGTACTCGCCGATCGTCCCCTCGGCCGTGCTGTCGGGCTCGGCATCACCGTCGGGCTCGTGGTCGTCATAGGTCCCGATCGGGGCGCCGTCGAGCAGCACCCCGCGCGCGACCGCCGCGCTCGGCGCGTCGAACCACGGGTGCTGACCCACGCCCGTGTCGACGATCGCCACCACCGGGCGCGGCAGCCCGTCGGCCGTCGTCCACACGTCGCCGTCCCCGAACGCCCGCCGCGGGGCGGGCCCCACGAACGTCGCGGGCTCACGGGTTCCCTCGACACCGTGAGGCGTCCAGTTCTTGTGGCCCTGCAGCACGTGGTCCAGCCCGATCCGCACGGTCTCGTCCCGCGACCCGACCCCCTCGGACACCTCGTCCAGCAGGTCCCACGCGTCCACGTCGTCACCATCCACGTGCAGCACCACACCCTGACGCCGCGTCGACTCGCGGGAGCCCGCCACGGGCGCCGTCGCTACCCGCACCCCCAGGCCCCGCCGCTGCGCGGCCTCCTGCACCGCACCGACCAGCGCGTCGTCGTCCACCGCGCCCGGCGCAGCACGCACGATCAGCCGGTCCGCGACGTACCGCGTCGGCGCGACCCGCCGCGGACGTCGCACCCGCGCCCGGACCGGGTCCAGGTCACGGACCTCGTGGACGACGCCGTCGTGGTCACGCAGGGTGCGCGCGGGACGGTCGGCCTGCTGGCCCCCGGTCGCCCCGGGGTCGCCGGTGCCGGGCGGGATCTCGCTCACGGTGGTGCCTCTCGTTCAGGACGACGCTCACCGCGCCGTCGACTGCGGTGGTGGTGTGCGGTGCGGGCGCGACGACGCGCCTGCACCGAGCGGAAGGGACCGCCCTCAGAGCTCGATGACGGGCGTGCTCACCGCGGGCCCGTCGTCGGGCCGGGCGACGAGGCTCGCCGGGCCGGGTGCGACGGCGTCGAACGCGAACCGGCCGTCCTCGTCGGTGCGCGTGGTGAGGACCTCGCCGTGCGGGCGGTGGAGCTCGATGCCCACCTCGCCCGTGGGCGCGATCCAACCGTCGATGCGCACTCCGTCGACCCCGGGCGCCACGGTGATCATGACCGTCCGGGACGTCGAGGTGAACGTGATGGTGCGCGCCTGGGTCGGCGCGGTCTCGGCGGCCCGGACGCCTGCGGCCTCCGGCATGCGCTCGAGCGTCATGACCTCCGTCTCGAGCGCGGCGAGCGTCATCGCGAACAGCGACCGTTCGACGAGGTCGGCGGGCACGGGGTCCGCGAGCAGCGCGACGCGCCCGAGGTCCGCGAGGACGGCCTCGTCGGTCGCGTCCAGCGGCTCGTCCGGTGAGTACGGCGTGCTCATGCGTGCCTCCAGGTGTCGTCGGCGCCGCTCTCGTCGAGAAGCGTGCGCAGCTTGGCGAGGCAGCGGCCTCGCGTCGCTCCGATGCTGCCGACCGGCATGCCGATCGCCTCGGAGATGTACTTGTAGTCGGGACGGTCCGCCAGGGAGACGAGCCGGAGGAGCTCACGGCATCGGGCCGGGAGGTCCTGGAACACGGTCCAGAGGGTGCGGTCGCGGTCGTTCGTCGCGACGACCGCGTCCGGTGCCGGGTCGGCCGACGGCACCTCGCGGTGCGCGCCCGTCTCGGGGTCGGGACCGTCGTGGAGCTCGGTGCGGTGCTGCTCGTCGCGTCGGCGCCGTCGGACGGCCTCCCATGCCCCGCGACGCGCGGTCACGAGGAGCCACTTCAGGACGGCGTGCGGCTCGGCGATGCTGTCCATGTGGCGGACGAGGGCGACCCAGGTGTCCTGCACGACGTCGTCCGCGGCCTGCGGGTCGACGCCCTGCGCGCGCACCGTGTGCCACAGCAGCGGGGTCATCTCGCGGACGACCTCCTCGAGCGCGGCCGGGCGACCTTCCCGGTACTCGAGCACCGCGTGCGCGGCCCGGTCCCCCAGGCTGACCTCGCCCGGGTCCCGTACGGTCTCGTGCCTGCTCTCCGTCATCGTGCTACCGACGCCTCCCGGTCCGGTCGGTTCTCCGCTCGGATCGTCGTTGACCTGCGGGTTCGACAATTCTACGAGCGCTCGGTCCGTCCGGCGCGGAACCAGCGGGCGATCTTCGGCCATCGCGCCACCGCCTTCCGTGTCGTTCTCGGCTCCTGCGCCGAGTTCGTGAAACCTGCCGGACGGGTGCCCCGCTCCCCTCTGCCGCGGGGCGCCCGTCCCCCACCAAGGCGAGAGCGCGCGGGCGCCTCGCTGATACCGGCGGTCGAAGTGATGTGGGTCACATTCACGCGCTACGGGATTCCCCGTACATCCAGGGCGCGCGCGGGGAAATCCCTCATATCGCGCCGAACGCCCCCGTGGCTACCCTCGTTAGGTCCCCTGACAAAGGAGTTCACATGGACCGCACCCCCACCGCCCGGCGAGCGCGCCGCGGCCGCACGCTCGGCGCGGCTGTCGCCTCCGTCGTGCTCGGCGCTGCCGCGCTCGCCGGTGCCGGGCTCCCCGCGACGGCATCGACGCTCGGCCAGAGCACCACGGTCGCCGCGGCCGCGACCGGGAGCACGCAGTGGCTCACTGGCTACTGGCACAACTTCGACAACGGCTCCGGCACGATCCACCTCGCCGACGTGCCGACGCAGTACAACCTCGTCGAGGTCGCGTTCGCCGACGCGTCCGCCTCCGCCTCCGGCGGCATCGAGTTCAACCTCGCCACCAAGGACTTCGGCGGGACCTACAGCGTCGACCAGTTCAAGGCCGACGTGAAGACGCTCCACTCCCAGGGCCGGAAGGTCGTCCTGTCGATCGGCGGGCAGAACGGCACCATCAACGTCACGAGCGCCACGCAGGCGGCGAACTTCGCCAGCACCGCGTACAGCGTGCTGCAGGAGTACGGGTTCGACGGCGTGGACATCGACTTCGAGAACGGCATCGACGCGACCTACACGTCGCAAGCGCTGCACACGCTGGCGTCGAAGGTCGGCTCGTCGTTCGTCCTCACCATGGCGCCCCAGACCATCGACTACCAGGCGACCTCGATGGCGTACTACAAGCTGACGCAGAACGTGAAGGACATCCTGACCGTCGTCAACACCCAGTACTACAACTCGGGCTCGATGCTCGGGGCCGACGGGAAGGTCTACTCGCAGGGCAGCGTCGACTTCGTCACCTCGCAGGCGGCGATCCTCCTCGACCAGCTCGGCCTGCGGCCCGACCAGGTCGGGCTCGGGTACCCCGCGACGTCGCAGGCGGCCGGCGGCGGCTACCAGACGACCGCCAACGTCGTCGCGGCTCTCGACTGCCTCGAGAAGGGCACGAGCTGCGGGAGCTTCAAGCCGGCCAAGGCCTACGGCAAGCTCGGCGGTGTCATGACGTGGTCCGTCAACTGGGACAAGACGAGCGGGTACGCCTTCGCCAACGCCGTCGGCGCGCGCCTCGCGACGGGCGGCGGGTCCACCAGCCCGACCACCCCGCCCACCTCCCCGACGACGCCCCCGACGAGCCCGACCACCCCGCCGACGACGAGCCCCACGACCCCGCCGGTCAGCTGCTCGGCGGCTCCCGCGTGGTCGTCGACGACGGTCTACACGGGCGGCCAGACGGCGTCCTCCAACGGCTCCGTCTACCGGGCGAAGTGGTGGACGCTGAACGAGAAGCCGGGCGCCTCGGAGTGGGGCCCCTGGGCGCTCGTCGGCTCCTGCTGACCCGAGCTGTCAGAAGCTCACGGCAGCAGAGTGCCGTGAGCTTCTGACACTCGGGAGCACCGGCCCACCTGTCAGAAGCTCACGGCAGCAGGGTGCCGCCAGGTTCTGACAGGTCGCGAACGGCCGGCCCGGAGACGACGAACGGCGCGGCCCCCGCAGGGGTCGCGCCGTTCGTTCGTGCAGGACAGGCCTGGATCAGGCCGCGTCCTCCTCGAGGAGCTTCGTGGTCCGGCTCTGGTCGAGCGGGATGCCGGGGCCCATCGTCGTCGTCATGGTCGCCTTCGTGATGTAGCGGCCCTTCGAGGACGACGGCTTCAGGCGCAGGACCTCGTCCAGCGCGGCGCCGTAGTTCTCGACGAGCTGCTCGTCCGAGAACGACGCCTTGCCGATGATGAAGTGGAGGTTCGCGTGCTTGTCGACGCGGAACTCGATCTTGCCGCCCTTGATCTCCTCGACCGCCTTGGCGACGTCCATGGTCACCGTGCCGGTCTTGGGGTTCGGCATGAGACCACGCGGGCCGAGGACGCGGCCGAGGCGGCCGACCTTGCCCATGAGGTCCGGCGTCGCGACGGCGGCGTCGAAGTCCGTGCGGCCCTTCGCGACCTCGTCGATCAGCTCGTCGCCACCGACGATGTCCGCACCGGCGGCGCGGGCCTGCTCGGCCTTCTCACCGTTCGCGAACACGAGGACGCGAGCCGTCTTGCCGGTGCCGTGCGGGAGGTTGACCGTGCCGCGGACCATCTGGTCCGCCTTGCGCGGGTCGACACCGAGCCGGAACACGACCTCGACAGTCGAGTCGTACTTGGTGGTCGCGGTCCCCTTGGCGAGGCGGACGGCCTCGAGGGGCGCGTAGACGCGGGTGCGGTCAATCTTCTCGGCCGAGGCGCGGTACGCCTTGCTGTGCTGAGCCATGCTGCTTCTCCTTGCAGTCGTGGTCGGTCGGGGCGCCCCAAGGACGACCCCTCCCACTGTTGTTCTGCCGTGCGGTCCCGCCTCAGCGGTCCCGCGGTGCCGTCAGGACGTCAGCCCTGGACGGTGATGCCCATCGAGCGCGCGGTGCCCGCGATGATCTTCGCGGCGGCGTCGATGTCGTTGGCGTTGAGGTCCTCGAGCTTGGTCTGCGCGATCTCGCGGACCTGGTCCGCGCTGATCGAGGCGACCTTGACCGAGTGGGGCGTGCTCGAGCCCTTGTCGACGCCCGCGGCCTTCTTGATGAGCTCCGCGGCCGGCGGGGTCTTGGTGATGAACGTGAACGAGCGGTCCTCGTACACCGTGATCTCGACGGGGATCACGTTGCCGCGCTGCGACTCGGTCGCCGCGTTGTAGGCCTTGCAGAACTCCATGATGTTCACGCCGTGCTGACCCAGGGCGGGGCCGATCGGCGGGGCAGGCGTCGCGGCGCCGGCCTGGATCTGGAGCTTGATGAGGCCGGAGACCTTCTTCTTGGGAGGCATGTCGCACTCCTCGCTTTCTGTTCGTGGGCCGACGCCATGGGCGATGACCCGGTTGCAGTGCTGCCGTCGCGCCCGTCAGCCGCCGGTCGTCGACCGGCCCGACGGGCTGCGGGAACTCAGATCTTGGCGACCTGGTTGAACGACAGCTCGACCGGGGTCTCCCGGCCGAAGATCGAGACGAGCACCTTGAGCTTCTGGCTCTCGGCGTTGATCTCGGAGATCGTGGCGGGCAGCGTGTCGAACGGACCGTCGGTGACGGTCACGGACTCGCCGACCTCGAAGTCGACCGCGATCGGCGTCGCGGCCTGCGCGCCGCCACCGGCGGCGGGGCGCGCGCCGGCCTCGGGCTTCGGAGCCAGGGACGGGGCGAGCATCGAGAAGACCTCGTCCGACGTCAGCGGGACCGGCTGGTGGGTGTGGCCCACGAAGCCCGTCACGCCGGGGGTGTGCCGCACGGCGCCCCACGACTCGTCGGTCAGGTCCATGCGCACGAGCACGTAGCCCGGGATGCGCACGCGGCGCACCGTCTTCTTCTGCGCGTTCTTGATCTCGGTGACCTCTTCCATCGGCACCTCGATCTGGAAGATGTAGTCCTCCATGTTGAGGCTCTGGATGCGGGTCTCCAGGTTGGTCTTCACCCGGTTCTCGTACCCGGCGTACGAGTGGATGACGTACCAGTCGCCCAGCTGCGTGCGGAGCTCGCGCTTGAAGGCCTCGACCGGATCCTCCTCGGCGGCCTCGTCGTCGGTCGCCTCGCCCTCCGGGGCGGCGTCCTCGACGTCTGCGTCGTCCGCCTCGGGGGCGGCGTCAGCCTCGGGGGCCTCGTCGGCCACGTCCTGCGGCTGGTCGGACTCGACCTCGGCCTCGGGTGCAGCGTCGGGCGTGACGTCGGACGCGGCGTCGGCGAAGGGGGAGAGCTCCTCCGCGTGATCCTGCGACTCCTGGGACACGAGCGAACCTGCTTTCGTTGGCGATGCCGGCTGACGGCGTACGGGTGTGCTTCAGAGGTGGGGTGCTGGCGTCAGTCGCCGAACACCCACAGCACGAGCTTGCCGATGCCGAAGTCCAGCAGCGTCACGAACGCCATGATCGCCGCCACGAAGACGATGACCACGGCCGTGTACGTGAAGAGCTCCGAGCGAGTCGGCGTGTGGACCTTCTTGAGCTCGGCGACGACCTGTCGCACGAACAGGGCGATCCGACCGAAGAACCCGCGCTTGTCGGACGGCGCCGAACGCTTCTTCGCAGCCGGAGCGCTGCTGGCGCTCACGGACTCCGACGGCGATTCGCTCACTTCGTTCCCAACTGTCAGGTCCAACGACGGACACGCACCTCGTGCGTCGTGCAGGGCAGACAGGACTCGAACCTGCAACCTGCGGTTTTGGAGACCGCTGCGCTACCAATTGCGCCACTGCCCTTCGTGGACTTCCTCCACCCCACCGAACCTGACGCCGTCTCCAGGGCGCACTCCGGGAACCACCTCCGACGAGGGATTCACGGGGCACGTCCGGATCATGCGTCTCGCGACCCCACCGGGCACGGCTCAGCATGGCGGAAGTCAACCACCGGAGAACTACTCTACGCGACGCCGGGCGGTGGGTCGAACCCGTCCACGGTGGCAGCATGCGCACATGGCCTCCGACCCCGGGATCCGGACGCTGCCGCTGCGCGAGCGCCCCGTCGACATCGGCTTCGCGCTGGTCTTCAGCGCCTTCACGATCACCTCGATCATCAGCGACATGCTGCCGACCCTCGGCGTCGACATCTCCCACCCGTCGTCCAACCCGATCGTCAACAGCAACTACTGGTACGCGCACGACACCGACCCGCTGTTCATGCACCCGCCCACGTGGATGCGGATCTGCACGGGCCTGTCGGCGTTCGTCTACCTGCCGTTCTACGTGCTCCTGGTGCTCGCGCTCGTCCGCGGGTGGAACTGGATCCAGCTCCCGGCGGTGATCTACGCGACCATGATCGTCACGCTGACCGGTGTGGTGATCTTCGGCGTCGAGCTGTTCGGGGAGCCCGAGTGGTTGACACCGCGCCCCGGGAAGTTCCTCGCGTTCAACCTGCCGTACGTCCTGCTCCCCCTGCTGCTCCTGGTCCGGATGCGCAAGCCGGACCCGTTCACCCGGCGCTTCTGAGGTGCGGACCGCACCCCAACGTTTGCCTCGCTGAAACCGTGCAGTAACGCGGCACCGCCAGGCTGGAGCCACGCACCACCGCTGCGCCAACGGCGTCGAGTCGGCTCACCGTCGAGCAATCCCCCGACGGGACCGACACGAAGAGGACGCCATGAGCCGTGCATCGACGCCCATCCTGATCGACCTGTCCGACCGAGCGCTCGCGAGCGCCGCCGCCCGGCGGCTCCGCTCGCTCGGGTTCCCCGCGGCCGCCCGTGCGGACGACGCACCGGACGCCCCTCCCCTGCCCCGCCATCCCTCCTTGGTCGTGGCGGACCCGCACACCGCCGTCGACCTGTGGGAGGACGACAGCGGGCTCGGGCCCGGAGTCGACGTCGTCGGGAGCACGGCGCTCGAGCACCACGACCTCGTGGTCGCGCACGTGCTGCGTCGCGAGCCGGAGCTCGCGCCGGCGCCCCGCCCGCGCGCGCAGGAACCCGCGTCGCCCGTCGAGCTGGTCGCCGCGATCGAGCCCTTCGAGGCGCACGACGACGGGCCGGGCCCGGTCGGAGGGCGGTGGGCCGTCCTCGTGGTCCGCGCGTTCGAGATGCCGCGCATCGCGCAGCGGTACGGCCCGGCCGTGGCCGACCGACTCTCCGACCACCTGCTGCAGTGCGTCGACGACGACCTGCCGGGCGTCCACCCGGTCGGCTTCACGTCGTCCCGCGACCTCGTCGTGATCCTCGACCGCCAGCGCGTCGGCCGCATGTCCCGGCGCCTCGAGAGGCTCGCCGCCATGCTGGCGAGCCGGCGCTACGGCAGCGACGTGACCGGGGAGCCGGAGGCCGAGGCGCTCTCGCTCACGCCGCTGCTCGGGTACGCGACCCTGCGGCGCGGCGCCCGGCTCGCTCTCGCCGGCGCGCTGAGCGCGACCGACGCGTCCGCCACGCGACTCGACCTCGAGCCCACCAAGGCCCCCGACGTGCTGCCCGAAGCGCTTGTCCGGGCTCTCCTCGACGAGCCCGAGCCGGCCGAGGTGGTGGTCGAGCCCGCACGCACGACCCTGCCGGGCGCCGTGGTGCACGTGGTCGGGGACGCGTCGCGACGGCTGCGCGCGGGGGTCCACGACGCGCTCGCCTGGACGCGTCGCCCGGGCGTCCGGCTCGCGTGGCAGGCCGTGGGCACGTTCGCCGTCGGCACGCTGGTGCCGTACCTCGCGTACGTCACCTTCGACCGGGCAGGGTTCGATCTCACGACCCTCACCTATCCGCTGGTCGTGGCGGCCCTGGTCGTCACGACCGTCGCGATCGTCGCCGAGAGCATGCTCGCGGTGCAGGAGGACCCGCTCGACGGCGTGCCCGAGCCCGAGGCCTGGCCCCGGGTCAGCGCGGTGATCGCCGCCTACCTGCCGAACGAGTCGGCGACCATCGAGTCCACGCTCGCCGCCTTCCGGCGCCTCGACTACCCGGGCGAGCTCCAGGTGGTCCTCGCGTACAACACCCCGCAGGACCTCCCGGTCGAGGAGGCATTGCGCGAGGTGGCCGCGGCCGACCCCCGCGTCGAGCTCCTGCGCGTCGAGGGCTCGACGTCCAAGGCGCAGAACGTCAACGCGGCGCTCCAGGTGGTCACGGGCGAGGTCGTCGGGGTCTTCGACGCCGACCACCACCCCGGTCCGGGCGGGTTCCAGCGGGCCGTGCGCTGGGTCCGCGCCGGCTACGACGTCGTGCAGGGCCACTGCGTGGTCCGCAACGGCGACGCGTCCGGCCTGGCGAGCGTGGTCGCGGTGGAGTTCGAGTCCATCTACGCCGTGTCGCACCCCGGCCGGGCCCGGCTCCACGGGTTCGGGATCTTCGGCGGCTCGAACGGGTTCTGGAGGGCCGACGTCCTGCGCGCCGTCCGGATGCGCCCGCGCATGCTCACCGAGGACATCGACGCGTCGATGCGCGCGCTCGAGTCGGGCGCGCGCCTCGCGTCCGACCCGCGTCTCACGTCGTACGAGCTCGCGACGACGACGGTCCCGCAGCTCACCGCCCAGCGGCTGCGCTGGGCGCAGGGCTGGCTCCAGGTCTCGGTCACGCACCTGCGCACGCTCCTCGCGTCGCCCCGCCTGACCGTGCGCCAGAAAGCTCGGCGCGACGTACCTTCTGGGCTGGCGCGAGGCGTACCCGTGGATCTCGTTGCAGGTCCTGCCGATCCTCGTCTTCTCCGTGACGCACGGCGTCGGGGGCTCGAAGAGCTGGTTCATCTCGCTGTTCGTGCTCACGACCCTCGTGACCACTCTCGTCGGCCCGCTCCAGACGCTCATGGCCTACGTGCTCGGCGAGCCGTCGGTCCGCGCCCACAGGTCGTGGTTCTGGCGCTACCTGCTCTGGGCCCTCGTCTACACCGAGTTCAAGAGCGCCCTGACGCGCATCGCGCACGTCAAGGAGCTCACCCGCGAGCGGGTGTGGCGAGTCACCCCGCGCGACGTCCGTGCCCCCGCGGGAGCGGCCCCCGCCGGCGCGCTCCCCCTCCCGGCGAAGGCGGCCTGACATGACCTTCCACGACCTCCCCGGCACCACCGCACCGTCGACGCGTGGACAGGAGCCGCGACCGCCGCGGCTCGAGGACAGCGTCCTGCGGGACCCGTCCGCAGCCCTGCCCGTGAGCGACGCGCCACCCCGCATCGACAAGCAGCGCGCCGTCCCCGGCAACACCGGCACCCGCTTCGAGGACCTCGAGGGCTACCGCGGGCTCGCGGCGGTCGGCATCGTCGTGTTCCACGCGTACCAGTTCTGCCGGGCCGGGACGTCGTCGTCGTACGCCTACCAGGACACCTGGGCGTACCACGTGCTCCTCAACCTCGACGGGCTCGTGAGCATGTTCCTCGTGCTCTCGGCGTTCCTCTTGTTCCTGCCGATCGCCCGCAAGGTGCTCGCGGGCCAGGACCCCGGCTCGTGGTCGCTGTTCGCGACCCGGAGGGCGCTCAGGATCCTGCCGCTGTACTGGGTCGCGATCCTCGTGGTGTGGGCGTACCGGAACCCCACGCTCCCGGGCAACTGGCAGGACCTCGTGGAGCACCTCACGTTCACCCAGATCTTCGACCGGGAGCGGATCTTCTACACGATCGGCCCCGCGTGGTCGCTCGCCGTCGAGGTCTTCTTCTACGCGTTCCTCGTGGTCCTGCTCGCCGTCTACGGGCGCGTGCGGGCCCACGAGCGCTCGCCCCGCGTGCGGCGCGCCCTGGTCTGGGCGCCCGTGGTCGCCGTCGGGGTCGCGTCCCTCGCCTACCAGGGCTGGGCGCTGGTCACCCACGTGCCCTCGACGCACTACGAGGTCTGGTTCAACCCGCTCGCGAAGGGCACCGTGTTCGTCGGCGGGATGATGCTGGCCCTCGCGATGGTCGCCTGGAACAGCGGGCACGCTGCCCAGCCGCTGCCCCCGCGCGCTCTGTGGGCCCTCCGGCTCGGCGCGCTGTCGCTCCTCGGGTGGGGCTGCGCCATCCGGACCGACTCCGCGGCCTCCTCGCTGTGGTGGCAGCAGCTCTCCACCGTGGCGTTCGTCCTGCTCCTCGCGTCGTCCGTCCTCGCCCCGACGACGGCGCGCTGGCGGCGCTGGATGGCGTCGTCGGTGCTCGTGTGGTGCGGCCTGATCTCGTACTCGGTGTACCTCTGGCACGAGCCCGTGCTCCTGTACCTCGACGCGCACGGACGGCTCGACCACGCGCAGGCGGCCTTCCCGTTCGTCGCGCTGACGCTGCTGCTCGTCTCGGTCCCGGTCGGCTGGCTGAGCTACTGGGCGATCGAGTACCCCGTCGGCCGGCTACGCCTCCTGCGGACTCCCGGAGGGGCCAAGCGGAGCTTCTACCCGAGCGCCCGGCTGTTCGCACCCGAGGAGGAGGGCCGGGGCTGAGGGTGCGAGACTGCCCGGGTGCGCGACCTCGCGACCCTCCCCAAGGCACACCTGCACCTGCACTTCACGGGCTCGATGCGGCCGTCGACGCTGCTCGACCTCGCCGAGCGCTACCTGATCCGGCTCCCGCCCGCGCTCCTCGACGCCGACCCGCTGCGCGTGCCCTCGACCGAGCGCGGGTGGTTCCGCTTCCAGCGCCTCTACGACGCCGCGCGGGCCTGCGTGCGCTCGGGCGACGACATGCGGCGGATCGTCGACGAGGCGGCAGAGGACGATGCCGCCGAGGGCTCAGGTCGGCTCGAGATCCAGGTCGACCCGACCTCCTACGCGCCGTTCCTCGGCGGGATCACGCCCGCGGTGGAGCTGGTCCTCGACGCCGCGCGCGACGCGTCCGCCCGCCACGGGATCGAGGTCGCGGTCGTCGTCGCGGCGTCCCGGCTCAAGCACCCGCTCGACGCCCGGACGCTCGCCCGGCTCGCCGCCCGGTACGCGGGCGACGGCCCCGGCGAGGTCGTCGGCTTCGGGCTGTCGAACGACGAGCGGCGCGGCGACACGCGGGAGTTCGCGCACGCGTTCCGGATCGCGGCGGCCGCAGGCCTCGCCTCCGTCCCGCACGGCGGCGAGCTGCTCGGGCCGACGCACGTGAGCGAGGTCGTCGGGGCGCTGCGCCCCGACCGGCTCGGCCACGGGGTGCGGTCCGCGGAGGACCCCCGGCTGCTCGCCGAGCTGGTCGAGGGAGGCGTCGCGCTCGAGGTCTGCCCCGCGTCGAACGTGTCGCTGGGGGTCTACGAGGAGCTCGGCGACGTCCCGCTCCCCTCGCTCGTCGGGGCGGGAGCGACGGTCGCGCTCGGTGCCGACGACCCCTTGCTGTTCCGGTCCCGCCTGGTCGACCAGTACGAGACCGCCCGCCACGTCCACGGTTTCGACGACGCCGCGCTCGCCGACCTGGCGCGCGCCTCGCTCCGGGCCAGCCGCGCGTCGGAGGCCACGAAGCACCACCTGCTCGCCGGCGTCGACGCGTGGCTCGCCGCCGAACCGACCGACCGAGGAGGTCATCCGTGACCGAGCACGCCGTCCCGCGGATCGAGGTCGACCCCGCGTCGGCGACGCCGCCGTTCGAGCAGATCCAGCTCCAGATCCGCGCCCTGGTCGACGCCGGCGCGCTGTCGCCCGGCGACAGGCTGCCCACCGTGCGCGGGCTCGCGACCGAGCTCGGGCTCGCCGCCGGCACCGTCGCCAAGGCCTACCGCGAGCTCGAGGCCGACGGGGTCGTGGTGACCGGCAGGCGCGCCGGGACGACCGTCGCGGACGCCGCCCTGGCTGCTGAGACGCGCGTGCGCCGGGCCGCAGCGGAGCTCGTCGCGATCGCCCGTGGTGCCGGGCTCGACGACGCGGCCGTCGTCCGAGCCGTCCGTGAGGCGCTGGGCTGAGGACGGCCTGCGACGCGCGAGCGGACTTTTCGTAACGATTTGGCTGCCACCTCGCACCCGCCGCCGCTCGTGGCTCCTGTACCGGGCTCCCACGTATCACAATGGGTCTCCGGCCTGCGCCCGACCACGCACGCCGGCACGAAGGAGGGGGCATGCGTCCAACCACGTCGCGCACCGGCACCGGTGTCGGCCACGTCCGCGCTCGGCTGATCGCGCTCGGCGCGACCGGGCTCGCGGTCGCGCTCGTCGCGGCCGGCTGCGGCACGGGCAGCACACCGACGCCGCAGGCGCCCGTCGTGACGCCCGCAGGCACGACGACCACGACCTCGCCCGCCGACACGCCGTCGTCGTCCCCTGCCGCGACGGACCCGGCGACGCCCTCGGACCCGGCGACCACCGAACCCACGGCCACCACGGGGAGCACCCCCAGCCCCACGGGCGACGGCGCGACCGAAGGCACGCCGACCCCGAGCGACGACGCGACGGACGACGGCTCGTCCAAGGACGGTTCGGGCGACGACGGCACTCCTGGCAAGAGCGAAGGTTCCGACGGCAAGGGTCAGGGCAAGGGCCACAGCACCGAGCACGCCGAGCTGCGCTCGGGCGACCACGGCGCCAAGGTCGAGACGCTCCAGCGTCGCCTGCTCGAGCTCGGGTACTGGCTGCCGTCCGCCGACGGCAACTTCGGTCCCTCGACGCAGCAGGCGGTGTGGGCGCTGCAGAAGGCCGCGGGGCTGAACCGCGACGGCGTCGTCGGGAAGAAGACGCAGAAGGCGCTCGACCGCGGCGTGCGACCCGCAGCGCAGACCCACCACGGGCACGTCATCGAGGTCGACCTCGGCAAGCAGCTCGTCCTGATCGTCGACGACGGGCACGTGGGCACGATCCTCAACGCGTCGTCGGGCAGCGGCCGGCCGTTCAAGGACAAGGACGGGCACCAGTACGTGGCGCACACCCCGACCGGGACCTACCGGATGGGCCGCCAGTACGACGGCATGTACACGTCGAACCTGGGCCTGGGCACCATGTGGCGGCCCAAGTTCTTCAACGGTGGGATCGCACTGCACGGGCTCGGCTTCGACGTGCCGCCGTACCCGGCCTCGCACGGCTGCGTGCGGATCTCCAATCCGGCGATGGACTGGGTCTGGTCGACCAACAAGGCGCCGCAGGGCACCGTCGTCACCGTCTACGCCTGAGCCGCGCCTGCGGGCCCCTCGGGACCGCCGGGCGGCCGGGCGCCCGGGCTCAGAGGCTGACGCCGACCAGCACGGGCTCGGGCTCGAGCTCGATCCCGAAACGGTCGAGCACGCCGTCGCGGACCGCGCGGGCGAGGGCGACGAGGTCGGCCGCCGTCGCGCCGCCGCGGTTCGTCAGCGCGAGCGTGTGACGCGTGGACAGCCGTGCCGGGCTCGCCTCGCCCGCGACACCGAAGCCCTTGCCGAAACCGGCGTGCTCGATGAGCCACGCGGCGGACGTCTTGACGAGCGTCGGGTCGACGGCGCCCAGGCTCGGGCCGGTGCTCACCGCGGGCAGCGGGCTGCGGACCTCGAACCGGGGCGCGCCCTCGGGAAGCTCGTCCGCGACCGACGCCGGCACCACGGGGTTGGTGAAGAAGGACCCGGCGCTCCAGCGGTCGTGGTCCGGGCGCCCGACGACGCGGCCACCCTGGACCGCGGGGTCGAGCAGCATGCCCTTGCCGCCGCGCAGCTCGAGGACGGCGGCGCGCACGTCGGCACTCGGGGCACGCTCCCCCACCTCGACCCCGAGCCGCCGCGCGAGCTCCGCGTACGCGACCGGCGCGGAGATCGTGCCGAGACGCAGCTGCATCGAGACGTCGAGGACGACGTAGCGCGGCGACGGGTACCAGGGCGCCCTGGGGTCGTCCTCGGGGACGCCCAGCCCTCCTGGGCCGACGTAGCCGGTGAGCCCGAGGTGCATCGACCGCTTGAGCCGGGACGTCCGGTACCCGAAGCCGAGCTCGCCGTTCGCGAGGGTTCGCACGCGCGACTCGCCACGGTCCCAGACGCGCACCGTCGAGATCACACCAGCGATCTCCTGGCCGTACGCGCCGACGTTCTGCACGGGCGCGGCGCCGAGCGTCCCCGGGATGCCGGACAACGCCTCGACGCCCACCCAGCCGGCGTCGATCGCGTGCACGACGACGTCGTCCCAGGAGTGCCCCGCCGGGCCGCTCATGCTCGCGCCGCCGCAGGTGTCCTCGGACTCCACGCGCAGGCCCGAGCGCACGTCGCGCACGACGACCCCGCTGAAGCCCTCGTCGGCCACGAGGAGGTTGGACCCCCCGCCGAGCACCAGCAGGGGCTCGCCGGCGTCGTCGGCGGCGCGGACGACGTCGATCAGCTCCGCCTCGGACGCGGCCTCGACGTAGGTGTCGACGTCGCCGCCGACACGGAGCGTGGTGAGGTCGGCGAGGGTCGGCTGGGTCTCGGGCGAGGTGACCGTGGAGGTCTGGGCTGCGGGCGAGTCGGGCACGCGACCAGCCTACGGGGCCGGCGTCGGCTCCGTGGCCTGCCCGACGGCCCCGGGAAGCGGGCGCACCGCGTTCATCACGACGAGGCCGAGCGCGATCGGGATGCCGACGAACAGCAGCGCGTGACGGTAGCCGACGTGGTGCGCGATGAACCCGATGAGCGGCGGACCGACGAAGAACGCCGAGTAGCCGATCGTCGTCACGACGCTCACGCGTGCCGCGGCCCGCCGCGGGTCGTCGGACGCCGCCGAGATCCCGACCGGGAAGCCGAGCGCGGCGCCCATGCCCCACAGCGCCACGCCCACGAGCGCCCCCACGAGGTGCGGCAGCAGCGCGAACGCCAGGACGCCGAGGAGCGCGGAGGCCGCGAGCGCCCGGAGCACCGCGAGCCGGCCGAAGCGGTCCAGGAGGCCCGTGCCCAGCAGGCGCATCGCGGTCATCGCCACGAGGAAGACGCCCAGCGCGACCGCGCCGATCGAGTCGCTGGTGTCGAAGCCGTCGACCGTCGCGAGCGAGACCCAGTCGTTCGCGGCGCCCTCGGTGAGCGCCGCCCCGAGGACGACCAGACCGATCATGAGCGTGCGCGGCTCGGTCCACGCCTGGACGGCGCGGCGGCGACGGGCACGCTCGTCGGCCTCGGTCGGCTCGGCGAGCGACGGGAACGAGTCGGCGGGGTCGACGTTGGTGTCTGTCCCCCCGACGTGCACCGGCTCGGGCTCGTGCGCCGGGTCGGGGAGGAAGAGGCGCACGGCCAGGAGCACGCCGACGACGGCGACCGCGACCGCGATCGTCAGGTGCAGCGGGACGGGCACGTCGAGCGCGGCGAAGAGCGCGCCGAAGCCGGCGCCCGCCACGGTCCCGAAGGAGAACCCGGCGTGGAATCGCGGCATGATCGCCTTGCCGAGCTGCTGCTCGACGTGGGCGCCCTGGAGGTTCATCGAGGCGTCCCAGACGCCGATCCCGACGCCCGCGACGAACAGGCCGACCCGGGCCAGGTTCACGCTCTCCTGCGCGACCGAGAGCGCCACCACGAGCAGGCCGACCGACGCGACGCCGGCGAACGCCTCGACGGCCCGGCGGGAGCCGAGCCGGTCGACGACGAGGCCCGCGAGGGGCAGCGCGCAGATCGACCCGATCGCGGAGAACAGCAGGAGGAGCCCCATCTGGTTGGGCTCGAGGTCGAGCTTGTCGCGCACGGTCGGCAGGCGCGAGGCCCAGCTCGCGAACGCGAACCCGTTGAGCGTGAACACGAGGAACACCGCCCACGACGCGCGGCTGATGCGCGCGGCCGTGGGCGCGCCGTCGGCGGCGCTCCGGGGCTCGGGGCGGGGCTGGTTCACGCGAGGACCTCCTCGGGCAGGCGGGCGGGCTGCCCGGGATGGGACGGGGCGGGGTCGGGGACCTCGTCCGTCGGGACGGCGCCGGCCTCGGGCGACACGGCCAGGCTAGCGGGGGGTGTGTCGTCGGGCGTGCGCCGGGGCGGCGCGACCTGCGCCGCGAGGCAGACGCTGAGGACCATCGCGAACGCGATGAGGACGAGCGCGTGGCGGGCGCCGATCGCCTCGGCGGCGATCCCGAGCAGGGGTGGCGCGGCGATGCTCGCGAGCGACGAGAACGACGACACGACGGACACGCGGCCCGCGGCCCGCAGCGGGTCGTCGGACGCGGCGGCGATGCCGATGGGCACGGCGAGCGCGGCGCCGACGCCCCAGGCGACGACGCCGGCGACGGCCAGCGGGAAGGAGGGGGCGAGGCCGAACGCGAGCAGGCCGACGAGCGAGACGACGCCCGACACCCGCAGCACGGCCACGCGTCCGTAGCGGTCGATCAGCCGGGTCCCGAGGATCCGCACGACGGTCATGGCCGCCACGAACGTCCCGAACACCACCCCGCCGACGGCCTCGGTGCGACCGAAGCCGTCGACGACGGCGAGGGACAGCCAGTCGTTCGCCGATCCCTCCGACAACGCGGCGGCGAGGACCACGAGGCCGACCAGCACGGTCCGCGGCTCGCGCCAGGCGCCGAGCGCGGTCGCGAGGCGGGCCCGGCGGGTGGGGCGGGTCACCGGTGCGACGTCCGGCCCGGTCGCCGGCACGGTGACGGCGACCGCGGGGCGCGGCCCCGGGCGCCGGCGGGTGTCGTGGACGACGACGGGGAAGCTGGCGAACCGCCAGGCGGTCGCGACGGCCGCCGTCACGCCGAACTGGGCGAGGAGCGGCACGCCCCCGGCAGCGCAAGCGGCCCCCAGGAGCGAGCCGACGACGGCGCCCACGGAGAACGCGGCGTGGAACTGCGGGATGACGGTCCGGCCGAGCCGTCGTTCGATCCCCGCGGTCTCGACGCTCTGCGGCACGTTGGCGAGCGCGAAGGCGATGCCGTTGAGGAGCACCCCGACCGTGAGGACGGTGACGGAGCCGACGGTCGGTCCGAGCCCGAGCAGCACGTAGGCGAGGGCGGAGACGACGGCCGCGACCGCGAGCGCGGCCCGGCCGCCGATCCGCTCGAGAACCGCCCCGGCGACGGCGACGGTCGCGAGCGCGCCGACCGAGCCGGCCAGCAGGACGACGCCGAGGTCGGCGGTGCTGATCCCGAGCTCGGCCTTGACCGTCGGGATGCGTGCGAGCCAGCTCGAGAAGGTCAGTCCCATGAGCAGGAACAGGCCGAGCAGGCCGAGGCGCGAGGGCCAGAGCTGGTCGGACGAGGCATGCCATGATCGAAACGATTCGAACCGCATGCCACGATCGCTCTTCGAATCGTTTCGAGGCATGGGGTCGATTGTGCGGGTACGCTGGCCGCGACGTCAACCGGATCAGAGCACGCGCCTGACCACGACGCCCGCAGACCCCGGCGCAGCGCGCCACGACCCGCCCGGAGGAACCTGTTGCCGACCCACCCGCAGCCAGGCTCGAGCACTCCGCCCGAGGGGGCGAAGGGCGGTCGGACCACGCTCTCCGAGGTGGCCGCACTGGCCGGGGTGTCCGTGTCGACGGCGTCGCTCGCCTTCTCCGGCTCCGGGCCGATCGCCGACGCGACCCGTGAGCGGGTCCTCGCCGCCGCCGCGGAGCTCGGGTACACCGGCCCCTCTCCCCTCGGCCGCCAGCTCCGGTCCGGCCGGTCGGGGATCGTCGGCGTCGTGATCGGTGACCACGTCTCCCGCAGCTTCCGCGACCCGGTCTCCATCAAGGTGCTCGACGGTCTCGTCTCCGAGCTCGGCACCCACGGCGTGGGGGTCCTCCTCGTGCCCGCGGTCCCGTCCGACGGCGCCGCCGACCCGCTCGTCGCCTCCGCGGCGATGGACGTGGGCGTGCTCGTGTGGGGCTCGCGCCGCGAGGACCCCACCCACGACGCCCTGGTCCGCCGCGGCATCCCCGTCGTCATCGGTGAGGGGACCGCCAAGCCGGGAGCACCCGTCGTCGGGCTGGAGGACCGTCGCGGCGCGGCCGACCTCGGCCGGCACCTGCGCGAGCTCGGGCACGAGCGCGTCGCCGTGGTGGCGCTGCCCGTCGCGTTCCCCGAGCGCACCGGGCTCGCCGACGCCGAGCGCCTCGCCGACGTCGAGAAGACCCCGACGCGCAACCGCCTCGAAGGTCTCGCCGACGCCGGCATCCGGCCCGTCGCGGTCTGGGAGACCGAGGCGTCGCTCGTGGAGCACGGGCACGCCGCGGGCCGGGCGCTCCTCGACGTGCCGCCCGCGGAGCGACCGACGGCGGTCGTGGCCCAGTCGGACCTGCTCGCCGCGGGCGTGCTCCTCGCCGCGCGCGAGCTGGGCATCGACGTGCCGGGCGAGCTGTCGGTCGCCGGGTTCGACGGCGTCGACCTCCCGTGGCTGGGCGCGGACGTGCAGCTGACCAGCGTCCGTCAGCCGTTCGAGCAGAAGGGGGCGGCGCTGGGCCGCGCGGCGCTGCAGCTCGTCGCGGGCGACGACGTCGAGGACGTCCTCCTGCCCGTCGAGCTCGTCGTGGGCACCACCACCGGCCCGGCCCCCCGCTGAGACGACCCGACCGCACCCGCGACCCGCGAAGTACGACGGCCGCCCGTCCACCTCGAAGGAGTACGGCGAACGGACGACGGCCGCAGGCCACGCCGGAGGTGAGAAGGAGCGCCGGCGAGCGAGGAGACGAGCAGCTCAGGAGAGCCGCACGACCGCCTGCGTCTTCGCGAGCACCTTCACGCCGTCCAACGCCACCGTCAGGTCGATGCGCGCCGTCCCGGCCTCGGGGTCGAGCGCCCCGACGACACCGGTCACGGTGAGGGTCGCGGTCCCCGGGTCGGGGACGGGCACGGGGCGCGCGAACCGGGTCTGGTAGTCGACGACGGCTCCGGCGTCACCGGCCCACTCCTCGACGAGCGGTGCGGCGACGCCCATGGAGAGCATGCCGTGCGCGATGACGCCGGGGAGCCCGACCTCGGTCGCGAAGCGCTCGTTCCAGTGGATGGGGTTGAAGTCGCCGCTCGCGCCGGCGTACCGGACGAGGCGCGCGCGGTCGAGGACGACCTCGCGGGTGCCGATCTCCTGGCCGACCTCGAGCTCGGCGAGCACGGGCGCGCTCATGCGTCCTCCCCTCGGACGGCGAGCGTGGACCTGACGGTCGACACGGGCTCGCCGGGGTTCCCGTCGGCGTCGGAGGCGTAGATCTCGCAGCGGGTCGAGACCATGGTGATGCCGGCGCGCTCGCGCAGGGAGTCGACGTGCAGGACGGTCACCAGCTCGTCACCGGCGACGATGGGCCGGTGGTGGGTGAAGCGCTCGTCGGCGTGGACGACGCGCGAGAAGTCGATGCCCGCTCCGGCGTCCTCGATGTACTGGGCCTCGGCGCGCTGCGCGACGACCACGGCGAAGGTGGGCGGCGCGACGACGTCCGGATAGCCCGCACCCCGCGCCACGGCTACGTCGTGGTGGGCGGGGTGGGTCGACCCGACGGCCGCGGCGAACTCGCGGAGCTTCTCACGCCCGACCGCGTACGGGGCGGTCGGCGGGTACTGACGGCCTTCGTACTCCGGGTTGACGGGCACGAGCGCTCCTTCGCGAGTCGCCGGCGGCTGCTGCCGGGTGGGTGCTACGAGGTCGCGAAGAGCGTCAGCGGGTCTCGCGGTGCGAGGTGTGCTTGCCGCAGCGCGGGCAGAACTTCGCCAGCTCGAGCCGGTCGGGGTCGTTGCGGCGGTTCTTCTTGGTGATGTAGTTCCGCTCCTTGCAGTCCACGCAGGCGAGCGTGATCTTCGGGCGAACGTCTTGGCTCTTGCTGGCCATGGCTGGTGCCACCTCTCGCGCCCCCGGAAGGCGCTTGTGCTGTGCAGGGCACGACGCCGGCCGTCGTACCACCAGGTCTGCGGCGCGGACCCGAGGGCCCGTCCACCAGGATGAACCGGACGCGCGCGCGACGTCGCCGCGAGCACACCGGTCCGTGGTAGCGGAGGCGGGGATCGAACCCGCGACCTCACGATTATGAGTCGTGCGCTCTAACCATCTGAGCTACCCCGCCGCGTGGGCACCGCAGCGCCCGGAGGACCCATGGTCCCACGGCCGCCTGTACGGCACCAACAGAGCCCCCGATGGGAATCGGACCCATGACCTCAGTCTTACCAAGACTGCGCTCTACCACTGAGCTACGGGGGCAGCGCGGAAAACTCTACAAGACACTGGCCCTGCGACGAAATCCGCGAGCGTCCGCGCACCCAGCGGTGCGACCGTCGACGCATGACGACTCCCACGGACCCGCCCAACCACTTCGACGAGGACGTCGCCGCGACCTACGACGCCGACGTCACCGCCATGTCCATGCCCGGGGTGCTGGGGCCCGCGGTGGAGCTGCTGGCAGGGCTCGCGGGCGACGGCGCAGCGCTCGAGCTCGCGGTCGGGACGGGCCGCGTGGCGTTGCCGCTCGCGGCCCGCGGCGTGGCCGTGCACGGGATCGAGCTGTCGGAGGCCATGGTCGCCCGGCTGCGGGCCAAGGACCCCGAGGGGACGGTCGGGGTGACGGTCGGCGACATGACGACCACCCGCGTGCCGGGCGCGTTCCGGGTCGCGTACCTGGTCTTCAACACCGTGGCGAACGTCACGACGCAGGAGGGCCAGGTCGCGTGCTTCCGGAACGCCGCCGCGCACCTCGAGCCGGGCGGGTGCTTCGTCGTGGAGAACGGGGTGCCCCAGCTCCAGCGCCTCCCCGTCGGCGAGCGCTTCGTGCCGTTCGAGGTCACGCCCGAGCACCTGGGCTTCGACGAGTACGACGTCGTGACGCAGCAGATGTGGTCGCACCACTACCGGCCGCGCGACGGACGCCACGCGACCGTGCCGTTCCGGTACGCGTGGCCGGCCGAGCTCGACCTCATGGCGCAGCTCGCCGGGCTGCGTCTGCGTGACCGCTGGGCCGGCTTCGACCAGTCGCCGTTCACCGCGACGAGCCCGTCGCACGTGTCGGTCTGGGAGAAGCCGGGGCGCTGACCGTCGCCGGGTACGACGAAGGCCCCGGACCGTGAGGTCCAGGGCCTTCGACCGAGCGTGGCAGGTGAGGGATTCGAACCCCCGAAGCATGACGCGGCTGATTTACAGTCAGCTCCCTTTGGCCGCTCGGGCAACCTGCCGTGGCGAGCCAACGATACCCAACGTGGGCGCTGCGGAGAAATCCGTTCCGCGCGGGGCCCGCTCCGGCGTCGTCGGCGGACGCTGAACGAGCCCCCGCCGGAGCCGTGGGGAGCCCGCCGTACGCTCAGGACGTGACGTCCGACGTGCCCGCGCAGCCCGCGCCGACCGAGACCGAGGCGCGCGCCGAGTACCGTCGCGGGCTCGCCGCCGGCTTCGGCGCGTATCTCCTGTGGGGCGCGATGCCGCTCTACTTCCCGCTGCTGGAGCCGGCCGCGCCGCTCGAGATCATCGCCCACCGCGTGGTGTGGTCGCTCGTGTTCTGCCTGCTCCTGCTCGCCGTCACGCGGTCGCTCCCCCAGCTGCGCGCCGTCCTGCGGGACCGGCGGCTGCTCCTCACGCTCAGCGTGGGCGCGGTGCTCGTCGCCGTGAACTGGAGCATCTACGTGTGGGCGGTGCTCGAGGACAAGGTCCTCGACGCGGCGCTCGGGTACTTCATCAACCCGGTCGTGACGGTCCTGCTCGCGGTCGTCGTGCTGCGCGAACGCCTCCGCCCGCTGCAGTGGGCCGCGATCGCGCTCGGGCTGGTGGCCGTCGTCGTGCTCACCGTGGGCGTCGGGCACGTGCCGTGGGTCTCGCTCGCCCTGGCCTTCTCGTTCGGCCTCTACAGCCTCGTGAAGAACCGCGTCGGCGGGCGCGTCGCGGCGGCGCCCGGGCTCGCGGCCGAGACCCTCGTCCTGACCCCGTTCGCCGTCGGGTACCTCGTCTACCTGCAGGCGCAGGGCGACAACACCATGACGACGCACGGCGCCGGGCACCTCCTCGCCCTCGCGTCGGCGGGCGTCGTGACGGCCGTCCCGCTCCTGCTGTTCGCGGCGTCGGCGCGGCGCGTCCCGCTGCGGGTCGTCGGGCTGCTCCAGTACCTGACGCCCGTGCTGCAGTTCCTCGTCGGCCTCCTCGTGTTCCACGAGACGATGCCCGTCGCGCGCTGGATCGGCTTCGTCCTCGTGTGGGGCGCGCTCGTCCTCCTCACGACCGACGGGCTGCGGGCCGCGCACGCGCTCCGCCTGGCCGACCCGCGCCGTCGTGCGGCCGCGTCGGCCCGGACCGACGACGACGCAGCCGATACGGTGGAACCCATCACCTGACCCGTCCCGCGCCCGCCGGCGTGCGGACCCTGCCGAGGGAGCAACCGTGGCCGATTCGTCGTTCGACGTCGTGAGCAAGGTCGACCGCCAGGAGGTCGACAACGCCCTCAACCAGGCCGGCAAGGAGATCTCGCAGCGCTACGACTTCCGCAACGTCGGCGCCTCGATCTCGTGGAGCGGCGAGAAGATCGTCATGGTCGCGAACTCCGCCGAGCGCGTCCTCGCGATCCTCGACGTGTTCGAGACCAAGCTCATCAAGCGCGGGATCTCCCTCAAGTCGCTCGACACGGGCGAGAAGGAGCCCAAGCCGTCGGGCAAGGAGTACCGCCTCGAGGCCTCCATCAAGGAGGGCATCGCGAGCGACCAGGCGAAGAAGATCACCAAGATCATCCGCGACGAGGGCCCCAAGGCCGTCAAGACGCAGATCACCGGCGACGAGGTGCGCGTGACCAGCAAGTCCCGCGACGACCTGCAGGCCGTCATCGCACTCCTCAAGGGTGCGGACCTCGACGTCGCGCTGCAGTTCGTCAACTACCGCTGACGTGCGGCTCCTCGTCCTCGGCGGCGGGGTGTTCGTCGGACGCGCCGTCGTCGACGCCGCGCTCGCCCGAGGCGACGACGTCACGACGTTCGCCCGCGGGACCCGCCCGCCCGTCGCCGGCGCGCGGCAGGTCCGGGGCGACCGGACCGTGCCCGACGACGTCGCGCGGCTCGTCGCGGCGGCGCCCGCGGGCGGGTGGGACGCCGTCGTCGACACCTGGGCCGGGGCGCCGGGAGCCGTCGGGCTGTCCGCGACCGCGCTGGCCGACGTCGCCGGCCGCTACGGCTACGTCTCCAGCCGCGCGGTCTACGCGCCCCCGCTCGGTGTCGGCATGGACGAGACGCACGCGACGCGCCCTCCCGCGCCCGACGCGGCGACGGTCGAGAACGCGGAGTACGGCGCCGTCAAGCGCGCGGGAGAGGTCGCGGCGACCGCCGCGTTCGGCGAGCGAGCCCTCCTCGCACGGTGCGCCCTCGTCGTCGGCCCCGAGGAGGAGCCTGCACGGCTCCCGGTGTGGCTCCGGCGCGCCTCGCGGGGCGGAACCGTGGTCGCGCCGGGCGACCCCGACCAGCCGTGGCGGCTCGTCGACGTCCGCGACCTCGCCGCGTGGCTGCTCGCCGTCGTGCAGCCCGGCTCCGGGGTGTCGGGCGCCGTGAACGTCGCCGCGCCCGAGGACCACGCGACCACGCGGGACGTGCTCGAGGCCGTCGTCGACGTCACCGCGGCCGACGCGACCCGGGCGAGCGGGGCACCCGCGCGCCTCGACTGGCGTTCCTGGGCGGAGCTCGAGGCGTCCGGCGTGGACCGCTGGACGGAGCTTCCGGGCTGGGTGCCGCGGACGCCCGAGACCGAGGGCTTGATCAGCACCGACGTCGGGCGCGCGGTCGCGAGCGGGCTGCGCTGCCGACCCGTCGGGGAGACGCTCCGCGACATCGGGGCGCGCGAGCGCTCAGGGGCGCGTGCCGCCACGAGACGTCAGCCCCGCGGGACGAGGGACGCGCGGCGGCGGGCGTAGGCGATCGTGAGCGCGCCGAGGAGCGGGCCCCACGCCACCAGCGGCACGTAGGCGGCCAGGGCGAGCCAGCCCTGCAGGTCCTGGGTGCCGAGCGGGAAGTCGGCGGTGTGCGGGCGCCCTCGGACGTCGCGGCCGAACGCGACCATGACCATGGTCCACGTCCAGAGCAGCGTCAGGAACGTCGCGCCCACCGCTGCCGGGACCACCGCGGCGCGCGCCGGCACCGGGCGGCCACCGGCGACGGGCACCCAGCGCGGCACGACCTCGCCCCAGCGGGCCACGAGCCCGACCGCCGTGAAAGCGAGGAGCTCCGAGACGATCGACAGCAGGACCACGTAGACGCCGAGCGGCAGCCAGGCGGGGAGGTTTCCCCGTGCGTCCGGGCCGGACGCGCCGTCCACGATCGGCAGGTGGAACGTGATGCCCGCGACGCGCCACACGCTCGACGGCAGCACCGTGAGCGGGACGACGAGCGCGGCGATGCGCGCCCAGCGCGGGACCCCGGGGACCGGCGCGTGCAGCGCGCGCCAGCCGCGGCGCCACGACGGGCTCGACGGGCGGGCGAGGGAGACGGAGGAAGTCATGCCTCGACGTTCGTCGACGGCGGGGCGCGGCGCCTCACCCCCGGAAGGGAGCGGGTTCCCCCACGTGGGGGAACGTGGGGAACTCGCTCCGGTGCGGGTCAGTCGACCGTGACGTCGAGCTCCACGACGACGTTGCCCCGGGTCGCGTTGGAGTACGGGCAGACCTGGTGCGCCGCCTCGACGAGCGTGTCGGCCTGCTCCTGCGCCAGCCCGGGGAGCTCGACGCGCAGCACGACGGCGAGGCCGTAGCCGCCCTGGCCGTTCGGTCCGATGGAGACCTCGGCGGTCACGGAGTCGTCGGCGAGCGTGAGCCCCTTCGACCGGGCGACGCCGCGCAGCGCCGAGTGGAAGCACGCCGCATAGCCGGCGGCGAACAGCGCCTCGGGGTTGAGCGCGCCGCCGGGCCCGCCCATCTCCTTCGGCACGGCGAGGTCGACGTCGAGCGTGGCGTCGGAGGTGCGGACGTGGCCGTTGCGGCCGTCGCCGGTGGACAGGGCGGAAGCCGTGTAGAGGATCTCCATGCCTCTGCGAACCATGTCGGGTGCGCAGGACTTCCCGGCGTCACGCCTCGGAGCGGAGCGCCTTCTCGAGGCGCCGCAGCTCCTTGGCCCGCGCCCGCGGCGTCCCGTCGGCCCGGCGGTACGAGCGCCCGACGACGGCCGCCAGCCAGTCCGCCAGGTAACCCCAGGGGTCGGGCGAGACCAGCAGCCAACGTCTCTCGTCGTCGCACGACGTGTCGTCGAGCAGGAGGTCCGCGACCATCGCGACGCCCTCGACGTCCACGGCCACGCCTACGGTCTCGAGCACCCGGGCCCGGACGACCGGTGCCACGTGCGTCGCGACGTGCCGACGGAAGCGTTCTCGCTCGTCGTCCGGTACGTCCTCGCCTCGCCAGTCCACCTCGACGCGGCGCACCAGCTCACGCAGCGCGGCGCCGTCCATCTCCCTGCGTCCCACGCCCGGGACGCTAGCACCGGAGGGGCCGTCGGCACGACGGCGAATCGCCGGCTGTGAGTTTCGTGTGCAGATGGCAACGAGGTGCGGAGGGGACGGCGACGGGTGAGCGACGCCTCGATGAACTCTTCCTGAACCCCGGCTGTTCACCCGCCCGGCGTCCGTACGGTCGTCCGGGAGCGCGTCCGCCGCTCCCCGAGGGAGAAGCAACGCATGCCAGACCGGTCCGGCCCGACGGAGCACCACCAGCGCGGGGGCTCCGGGCACCGCGCACGAGGACGGACCGCCGGTGTCCTGGTCGTCGCGGGCGGACTCGCCCTCGGCCTCACGGGCTGCACCGGCAGCACCGGATCCGCTGCCGACGCCGCCGCGCCGTCGCCGACCGGCCTCGCCGCCGCCGTGAGCGCGGGCCAGAGCGACTGCGGCGTCGGGTGGTCGGGCGGCACGGCCGGGACGTGGCGGATCGACGCGACCAACACCTCCACGGGCGGCATGGACGTCGTCGTCGCCGACGCCGCGACGGACATGACGAGGGCCCGCGAGTACCTCGAGCTCGAGGCGATCGGACCGGGCGCGGGCGCGGGCGGCGAGGTCACGCTCGGGCCGGGCAGCTACCGCGTCGTGTGCGTCCAGGCCGACGAGGAGCCGGTCCTCGGACCGGTCGTCCGGGTGACGGGGACGCTCCCCGCGGGCACGACGGCGACGCCCGGCATCGTCCCGGTCACGCAGGCCGACCTCGTGCCCGCCGCGAAGGTCTACGAGACATGGGTCGCCGCGCACCTTGCGACGCTGTCCCGCCAGGTCCGCGCCCTCGACGACGACGTCGCCCGCGGAGACCTCGAGGGGGCGCGCCGCGACTGGCTCACCGCGCACACCACGTACGGGACGCTCGGTGGCGCCTACGACGCGTTCGGAGACCTCGGCGACGCGATCGACGGGTTCCCCGCCACCGGCTCCACGGCCCTGACGGATCACGACCTCACCGGGTTCCGCCGGATCGAGGCGCTGCTGTGGGCCGGCCGGCCCGCGAGCGCCGTACGGCCCGTGACCCGCGCGCTCGTCACGGACGTCGCCACGCTGCGCTCCGACTTCCCCGCGGCCCAGGTCGACCCCATGGACCTGGGGATCCGGGCCCACGAGATCCTCGAGGACGCCGTGCAGGTCCAGCTCAGCGGTGCGGCGGACGGCCCGAGCGGGACGGCTCTCGCCGAGATCGAGGCAGGGGTCGTCGGGACGCGGCAGCCGCTGGGCGCGCTGCGCCCTCTCCTGAAGGAGCGCGGCGTCGACCTCACAGACGTCGACGCCGCCCTCGCCACTCTCGAGCGCACCCTGCGCGGCTACGACCACGACGGCCGCTGGACCCCGCGCACCGACCTGACCACCGCGCAGCGCGAGCGCCTCGACGCCGAGGTCGACACGTGCGTCGAGCACCTTGCCACCGTCGCCGCGCTCGCCGACCCCCGGAGGGCCCTGTGAACCACGCCGACCCTGCCACCACGGCGGTGCCCGCCACGACCGCGAGCGCCGGCACCCCCACGCACCCCGACCCCGTGCAGGCCACCCCGACCGGGCCGGGGCGACGCACGTTCCTGCGCTCGGTCGCGGGCGCGGCGGGCGTCGTCGGGCTCGGCACGTTGGCGCCGCGCGTCGCCGGGGCCGCGCCGACCCCGACCCCCGCGCCACCGACCGACGACGCGGCCCGGGCGGTCGTGTTCCACGGTCCCACGCAGGCCGGGATCCTCACCCCGCTGCAGAAGCAGGCGGCGTTCGTCGCGCTCGACGTGACCGTGGGCTCGCGGTCCGAGCTCGAGGAGCTCTTCCGGACTCTCACCGACCGCGTCCGGTTCCTCACCACGGGCGGCACGCCGACCGGCGCGGGGCCCGGTGCTCCCCCGGTCGACTCGGGCGTCCTCGGCCCGGACGTCGTCCCCGGCGGCCTCACGGTCACGACGTCGGTGGGCGCGTCCCTGTTCGACCACCGGTTCGGGCTCGCCGGCCGCAAGCCGGCGCGCCTGCGGGCGATGGACACGTTCCCCGACGACGCGCTCGACCGCGCGCGCTGCGACGGCGACCTCCTGCTGCAGGTCTGCGCGGACGACGTGGACGTCGTCGTGCACGCCGTACGGGACATCGCGCGCGCCACCCGGGGCGCGATGCAGGTGCGGTGGCGGCAGGACGGCTTCGCGTCCCCGCCCCGGCCCAGCGGCACCCCGCGGAACCTCCTGGGCTTCAAGGACGGCACCGCGAACCCGTCGACCACCGACCCGCGCACGATGGGCGACGTCGTCTGGACGAAGGCCGGCGAGGTCGCGGCCGTGGACGGGCTGCCCGCCGTCGTCGAGCCCGCGTGGACCACGGGCGGCAGCTACCACGTCGTCCGGCTGATCCGGATGCTCGTCGAGTTCTGGGACCGGGTGTCCCTGCACGAGCAGGAGAACATGATCGGCCGCCGCCGCGACACCGGCGCCCCGCTCACCGGGACCCACGAGCTCGACGACCCGCACCTCGAGCGCGACCCCACGGGCGACGTCATCCAGATGGACGCGCACATCCGGCTCGCGAACCCGCGCTCCCCCGGCTCCGACCGGCTGCGGATGCTCCGCCGGCCCTACAACTACGACGCCGGCACGGACGCCAACGGGAACCTCGACATGGGGCTCGTGTTCGTCGCGTTCAACCAGGACCTCGACCGGCAGTTCGTCGCGGTGCAGAAGCGCCTCGCGGGCGAACCGCTCGTCGACTACATCTCACCCTTCGGGGGCGGCTACTACTTCGCGCTCCCGGGAGTGAGGGCAGCGGACGACTGGTACGCCAGCCGGCTGCTCGCCTGAACCGCCCCCATCCCCCCACAGAGAGGCACCCCCATGGGTCTGTTCGCCACGCGGCCGCGCACCGTCGCGTCCGCCGCAGCGATCGCCGGGCTCGCGCTCGCCGGCGGAGGCGTCCTGCCTGCCGTCGCGTCGGGCCACCACGCGGCCGCCCGGACCACGGCGACGACGTCCTCGTCGTCGCGCACCAAGGGCACGTCCACGACGACGCCGATCCAGCACCTCGTCGTGCTGTTCGACGAGAACGTCTCGTTCGACCACTACTTCGCGACCTACCCCCAGGCCACGAACACCGACGGGACCACGTTCAAGGCCGCCAAGGGCACCCCGAAGGCCGACACCGTGAAGTCCGCCGGCCTGCTCACGACGAACCCGAACCTGTACGCGCCGACCCGCCTGTCCGCGGACGAGGCCGTGACGTGCGACCAGAACCACAACTACGGGCCCGAGCAGCTCGCCATCAACAACGGCGCGATGGACCGGTTCGTGCAGAACACGAGCAAGGACACCTGCACCGGGCAGTTCGGCGCCCCCGGCCTGGGCATGGACTACTACGACGGCAACACCGTCACCGCCCTGTGGAACTACGCCCAGAACTACGCCATGAGCGACAACAGCTGGGACGCCACCTTCGGGCCGTCGACGCCGGGCGCCCTCAACCTGGTCTCCGGCCAGACGCACGGCGCGATCTCGTACGACCCGAAGACGGGGCTCCAGACCGCGACCCCCGACGCGTACGGCGTGAAGTCGCCTGACGCGAAGGGCGTCGGCACCGTCACCGCGGACCCCGACCCCGTCTACGACGACTGCGCCGACTCCGACCACACGTCGACCAACGCGCTCGTCGGCATGCAGGGCACGAACATCGGTGACCTGCTCAACGCCAAGAACGTCACGTGGGGCTGGTTCCAGGGCGGCTTCCGCCCGACGACGACGTGGGACGGGCAGCCGGGGCACTACGCCAAGTGCGACGCCACCACGACCAACGTCGCCGGCGCGTCCGTCGTCGACTACTCCCCGCACCACAACCCGTTCGCGTACTACAAGTCGACGTCGAACCCGCACCACCTGGCGCCGTCGTCGGTCACGAAGATCGGGCAGACGGACCAGGCGAACCACCAGTACGACCTGACCGACTTCGACGCCGCACTGGCCCAGGGCAACCTGCCCAGCGTGTCGTTCCTCAAGGCCCCCATGGCACAGGACGGCCACGCGTCGTACTCCGACCCCGTCGACGAGCAGAAGTTCCTCGTCAAGGAGATCAACGCGATCGAGAAGTCGCCGTACTGGGACAGCACCGCGATCGTCGTCTCGTACGACGACTCGGACGGCTGGTACGACCACGTCGCCCCGACCATCGCCAACGGCTCGAACGACACGGCGAACGGCGACACGACGCTCTGCACCTCGGTGAAGACCGTCGCCGGCGGCTACGCCGACCGCTGCGGGCCCAGCCAGCGCCTGCCGCTCGTCGTCATCTCGCCCTACGCGAAGACGAACTACGTCGACCACACCGAGACGAACCAGGCCTCCGTCCTGAAGTTCGTCGAGGACAACTGGCAGACCGGGCGGATCGGCGACGCGTCGTTCGACGCGACCGCCGGGTCGATCCAGTCGATGTTCTCGTTCCACGGGAGCAGCGCGGGCAAGGCGCCGCAGGTGGTCCTCAAGGCCGACGGCTCCGTGAAGTCCGTCGTCGCCGTGCCGCACGGCAACGGCAACGGGCAGGGCAACGGCCACGGGAACGGTCACGGCAAGCCGTCCAAGCCCGGCCACGGCAAGGGGAACGGGTCGGGCCGCGGCTCACCCGGCTGCCCGCACTGGTTCTGACGGTCACCGCGCCACGGTGACGACGACGCCCGGGTCGGTCACGGCCCGGGCGTCGTCGCGTTCCCGCACGGTCGGCGGGGACGCGTGGTCGGTCGGGCACGCTCCGAGCCCGTACGATCTGCGCGTGCTCGACCTGCCTCACCCGGGCGCCGCGCCCCGTCCGGTCACCGTTCTCCCTCCCCCGGCCCTGCCCTTCGCTCCCGACCGACGGTTCCGCCGCGTCGGGGCGCGGGCCGTCGTGCCGGTGCTCGTCCTCGCCAGCGCCGTGCTCGGCATCACGAGCGAGAGCAGCACGCTGCGCCTCGACGAGCTGACGATCTCGTACGCGCTCGGCTCGCTTGTCACGGGGGCCGTGATCGTCGGGCTGCTCGGCGTCGTCGCGACGGGTCGAGGAACGCTCCTCCTGACGCTCCTGTGCGTCGGCGCGAGCGCGGCCCCGGTGGGCGCGCTCGGCGCCGCCTCGCTGGGCTGCTCCGTCGCAGCGCTCGTCGTCGCGCTGGCGCTGACCGTCGTCGCGGCGCGCGACCGCGCCCGGGTCCGCGCCGCCACGGCCGGCCTCCCGGTCCTCGACGTCCCGACGACGGCGACGTCGCTCCGCGAGCTCCGTCGCCTCGGCCCAGTGGTCCTCGGGCTGACGGCGCTCGGCCTCGCCGCGGCAGCGTTCGGCGGCTGGCTCTGGCAGCACGACGCCCGAACTGTCGACGCGTTCCGCGCTCGGGCCGTCGTCGTGCCCGGGACGGTCCTCACGGTGGACGACGACGACTACTCGTCCCGAGTCCGACTGTCCGACGGGACCACGATCCGCGTGCCGATCAACGACGGCAGCCCACGGCGGGGTCAGCACGTCGAGGTCCGATACGACGCCACGTCCGGGCGCGCCGAGCTCACCGACGACGTCTTCGACCCCACCGGCGCGGCGGCGCTCCTCGGCATCGGGCTCGGCACGGTCGGGTGGGCGCTCGGCGTCGGGCTCACGCGGCGCCGCGGGCGACTGCGGGCCCTCAACGGCGCCGGCCTGGCCGTCACGGTCGACACGCGCACCTCCACGTCCGTCCGGCTCCTCGTCGGCGGCGTCCTGGTCGCCGATGCCGACGGCCTGGTCCCGGCCGATCTCGTCGAACCCGAGGCGTCCGGAGGCCCGATTCGCTCGGACAGCGACGCAGCGTCGGGCGACGGCCCGCCCGGCGCCGCGGTGTCCCCACCCGCGGAGCTCGGCGCCAGGGGCACCGGTCCTGCCGCGCTCGACGAGCTGGACGAGCTCGACGACGACGAGGACGACCTCGCGGGACTGGCCGACGACGAGCTGCTGCGCCGTCTCCGGCTCTGGGGCGTGCCGGAGGGCCCGGTGCTCCCGGGCGACGAGGACGAGCGGGTGCCCCGCGGCTCGGGCCTGGCCGTGGGACTCGGCGCCGACGGCGCGGGCGTCGCGATCCGGGACGTCTCGGGGCGATGGTGGCTCGCCCGGTCCACCCGTGCGCCTCGGCACGTCAGGTCGGTCGAGGTGGGCGCGCACCGACGCACCGTCCCGACCGCGACGGACGGCGCCCTCGGGGCGGAGGTCGCACCGGCCGACAGCGCACCGGCGACGACCGCTGTGGTGGTCCGCGACGACACAACCCCGGACGCCGCCGACCGCGCCCTGCAGGGCCGCACAGCGTGGGAGCGGTTCTGGGGCAGGGTCGACCAGCGGACCGGGCACGCCCTCGTGCCGTTGCTCCGCTCGACGGCGGCATGGCTGCCGTGGCTGGTGGGGCCCGCTGTCGGCGTCCTCGTGTGGTGGCTGCAGAGCGCCGACGGGATCGACTGGTGGGGCGCCGTCGTCGGGACGTGGGTCGTCGCGAGCGCGGGCCACGCGTGGGCCGTCCTCGGCGAGCCCGCGGTGCGCTGGAACGCTCGCGGGATCGGCGTCGCGTCCGTCGTCGCGCGGCACCGCGTCGCGTGGACCTGGGTGCGGAGCATCATCGCCGACGACGACCACCTCGTCGTCCGGCTGCGCCTGCCCGACGGACGCGACGACGTCATCGTCGTGCCCCGCCGCGCGCCGCGTTTCCTCGTCGACCACGCGACCGAGCCGCGCGAGGCGCGCAAGGTGCTCGAGACGGCCCGCCTGCGTGCGCTCACGGGCCAGGTCGACGACCGGTGGGTCGCGCCCGTCACGCGGACCGCTGTCATGACGGCCTGGTGGCTCGCGTCCGCCGTCGCGGGCCTCGTGCTCGCGGCCGTCGGTTAGCTCGCCGCCGCGGGCCGCGTCGCCGAGCACGGGGTCCCCGCCCTCCGACAACGGGATCGCCGCCCGTCCG
>NZ_JBHUWD010000021.1:0-76948 GCF_042670205.1 Luteimicrobium sp. NPDC057192
GCTGTCGAGACAGTTCCCCGCGCCCACGCGTGCCCGACTGAGCGGGCAGTGCGGGCGCTGCTGGCGTCAGCCGGTGACGTTCGCCGCGAACACGTGCAGCCTCGGGTTCGTCCCGAACGTCACGTACGCCACGGTCTTGCCCGCCGTGACGGGGACGGTCGTGGCGTACAGGCTGACCTTCTGGTTCTTCTGGTTGGTCGAGCCCGCCGGACGGTTCCAGTACGGCGTGGTGGCGACGAGCACGCTGCCCGCGACCGCCTTGTTGCTGTACCAGTCGTTGACGTCCACGGTCCCGGACGACGTGCTGCCGTCCGTGTACGTGATCGTCACGTCGCCCTTCTGCTCGCCGTTGGTGCCGACGGCGAGCAGCGCGAGTCCGGTGCCCGCGCCCGACAGCGCGACCGTCTGGCCCGCCGTCGTGACGGCGTCGGGCTTGTCGGCGGCGACGTCCGGGAACACCAGCCCCCCGTACCCGCCCGGGATCGCCTGGCCCGGCACGACCCCGACCGACGCGAGCGCCTGCAGCGAGAACGAGTAGCCGGAGCCGTCGAGGTTCCCGGCGGTCTCGTCGGCGTCGTCGCTCACCCCGACCGTGTCGAACGCGGCGGCGAGCGACGCGTAGGGCACCTGGGTGGTCGCGGTGCCCGACGACGTCCCGCCCGCGTACGTCGACGTCGCGGTGATCGTCGCGTCACCGGGCGCGGCGTCCTCCGGCACCGACACGCGCCACGTGGCGCTGACCGAGCTCCCAGCGGCGACCTTGTTCGTCCTGATCGCGCGGGGCGACGTCGTCCAGCCGTCCGGGAGGTCGAGGCTCGTCCGGACGTTGCGGGCCGTCGTCGTGGACTTGTTGGTGAACGTCGTGCGGACCGTCACCGTCGTCCCGGCCTTCGCGAGGCCGGGCGCCTTCACGGTCACCCAGCGCGGCTGCGTCGTCGTGGTGACCGAGAAGTAGTCCTTCGTCGGCAGGCTCGACGACGAGTCCCCGGCCCGGACCGTGTACGTCCCCGGGGTCAGGGCCCAGGTCTGCGCCTTCGTGTTCCACACCGAGGCCTGCTGGGCGTCGATCGTGACCGACACCTTCGTCGACTTCCCCGGCTTGAGCGTGACCTTCTGGAAGCCGACGAGCGACTTCGGCGGCTCGCCCGCGCTCTTCGGCTGGGACACGTAGACCTGCACGACGTCCGAGCCCGCGACCTTGCCGGTGTTGGTCACCGTCGCGGTGGCCTTGATGCTGCCGCCCTCCTTCATCGTCGCCTTGTTGAGGTGCAGGCCGGAGACCCTGAACTTCGTGTACGACAGGCCGTACCCGAACGGGAACAGCGGGTCGATGCTCTTCGCGTCGTACCACCGGTACCCGACGTCGAGGCCCTCCGAGTACTGCACCTTGCCGTCGACGCCCGGCCACTGGGCGTCCGTCGACGCCGGGACGTCCGCGAGGGACTTCGGGAACGTCACCGGGAGCTTGCCCGACGGGTTCGTATCGCCGAACAGGATCGACGCGATCGCGTTGCCCGACTCCTGACCGGGGTACCAGGCCTCGACCACGCCGGCGACGTCGTCGACCCACGGCATGGTGACCGCGGAGCCCGTGTTGAGCACGACGACGGTGCGCGGGTTGGCCTGCGCGACGGCCTCGATGAGGTCGTCCTGCTGGCCCGGGAGGTCGATGTTCTCCAGGTCGCTGCCCTCGGACTCGTAGTCGTTCGCGTAGACGACGGCGACGTCGGCCTTCTTCGCCGCCGCGACGGCGTCGGCGAGCGGGTCGCTGCCGGGCACGGTCCAGCCGAGGCTGACCTCGTCGCCGCCCCCGGCCTGGTAGTAGTCGACCTCGACCTTGACGGGCGTGCCCTGGGTCAGGTCGAGCGTCGCCGTCTTGGTCTGGGCGCCGTGGTCACCCCAGTTGTCGATCACGGTCTTGCCGTCGACGATCAGGCGCGAGCCGTCGTCGCTGGTCAGGCTCAGCGTGTAGCTGCCCGACGACGGCGGCGTGAGCGTGCCGGTCCAGCGCGCCGAGAAGTTCGTGCCCGGGACGCCGGTGGCCGGGGCCGCGCCATTCCAGGAGAACGCGACCTGCGGGTCCGTCCGCGTCACGACCGGAGCGCCCGAGAGGTCGGTGTTCGCGAAGTACTCGCCGGTCAGACCGGTGCCGGTCCCGGAGGCGGGCGCCAGGTACTGCGCGTCGATCGCCGGCAGCTTGCCGGAGCTCGACGGGCCCTGCGCGTACGTCACGTCGACGCCGGCCTTCGCCGCGCGGTCGGTGATGCCCTGCAGGGGCGTGACCGTCCCGGTCCCGCCGACGGAGGCGCTGCCGCCGCCCGCGCTCATGGTGTTCGAGCCCGCCCCGTCGCCGATGACGGCGACCGAGTGCGTGGCCTTCGTGAGCGGCAGGACGTTTCCGGCGTTCTTCAGCAGCACCGTGCCGTCCTCCGCGACCTGGCGCGCCGTGGCGACGTGGGCGTCCGTGGAGGCGACGGCGTCGGGCGTGTCGGGGCTCGGGTCCGTCACCAGGCCGAACCGGAACTCCTGGCGCAGGATGCGGGTCACCATGTCGTCGACCCGGCTCACCGACACCTGGCCGTTCTGCACCGCCGTCTTGAGCGCCGTCCCGAAGTACGTCGAGCCCGGCATCTCCATGTCCATGCCCGCGTTCGCGGACGCGACCGTCGAGTGCGTGCCGCCCCAGTCCGACGTGATGAAGCCGTCGAACCCGAACTGGTTCTTCAGGATGTTGTTGAGGTAGGCGTTCTCGCACGCGAACGGCCCGTTGACCTCGCTGTACGAGCACATGGCCGAGGACGGCTTCGCCTCGTCGACGATCGTCCCGAACGCGGCGGTGTAGATCTCGTGGACCGTGCGGTCGTCGACGATCGCGTCGTCGGACGTGCTGTTGCGGTTGGTCTCCTGGTTGTAGACGGCCCAGTGCTTGACCTGCGCCATCACGCCCTGCGACTGGATCCCCTCGATGTCCTGCGCGCCGATCTGGCCGGTCAGGAACGGGTCCTCCGAGTACGACTCGAAGGCGCGGCCCCAGCGCGGGTCGCGCACGATGTTCACGGTCGGGCCGAGGTCGACGTCGACGCCCTTGGTCTTGTCCTCCTGACCGATGACCTTGCCGTACGCCTTCGCGGCGGACGTGTCCCACGTCGCGGCCAGCGCCGCCGCGGACGGGAGCTGGGTCGTGTCGTTCATGCGCACGCCGACCGGGCCGTCCTGCAGCTTGAGCTGGGGCACGCACAGGCGCGGGATCCCCGCCACGAGGCCCGTATAGGAGCCGGCCGCCGTCCCGTGGACCATCGTGATCTTCTCGTCGAGCGTCATCTGCGCGACGACCTGCTGGGCGCGCGCCGTGTCCGACGCGTGGACGTGACCCAGGGGCACGCGTCGTCCGACGCCGCGGTGGCCGCGCCGGGCGACCCGGTCGCCGCCTGCGCGACGGCAGGCGCCGCCGCGAGCGCGAGGGCGGCCGCTGCGGCGACGCCGACGGTGCGCGCGCGCCTTCTCCGCCTGGGGTGCTGGGGTGCTGCTGTCGTTCCGGACACCTGTCCTCCTGAGATACCTCGTCGTTGCTCAGGGACCGTGCGGGCGACGTGGGCGGCGGACTGCGTCGTCGGCGTCGTCGCGCCCGGGACGACGCGCGTCCCGAGGCACGGTGGGCACGCGGCCTCGCGCACCCGGGTCCATGTCACTCGCATGATTGACGTTCGGCAACTTGAGACAGCGTTGTCCGAGAAACTGACGGAAGACCGGGCCCGCGGGCCGCGCACGGCATACTGGGGCACCGGCGCACCACGCCCGCGACCCCGCCACGGATGAGGACCCCATGACCGACCCGACCGACTTCTCGCTGCCCGACCCGCTCGAGGACGCGCACGACGCCATCCGGCAGCTCGCGGCCGCCATGCAGTCCGTGGAGCTCAACGTCGCGCAGCTCCCCGACACGAGCGTCTCGAGCAACCTGCTGCTCGGCTTCGGCGACGACGGCTACGTGCTCGTCACCGTCATCGGCGGCAACGAGGTCACCACCTACGTCACGACCGGCGCCGCGGCCGACCTCGAGCACGACCGGCTCGCGGCCCTCGAGTTCGCGAACGCACGCACGCGCGAGAACCCCGCGCTCCCCGTCTTCCTGCACGACGGCGGCGACGAGCACTGGGACCTCCTCGTCCAGCAGAGCCACCCGACGGCGATCCTCACGCAGAACGCCCCGTTCCTGCGCGGCATGATCACCGCGAACATCGCGCGCACCGTCGCGATCCGCGAGTCGCTCGCCGAGACGCAGCTCGGGGGCCGCGCCTACGAGGCGACGCCCGAGGACCTCCAGCGCCTCGCGCAGCGCGCCGTCGTCTGAGGCCGGGACGGGCGAGCGCGGCTCAGCCGCGCGCCCGCCCGGCACCCAGGCCGAGCGCGGCGAGCGTGAAGCCCTCGAGCGCCGTGGCGATCAGGACGCCCCCGACGACGTCCGACGGGCGGTGCGCGAAGCCCGTCACGTTGTAGGTGCCCGCCAGCGCCACGAGGAGCACGACGACGAACGTCGCCTCCGCGCGCCACCTCGCCGTCCCCCACAGGGCGAGGACCGCACACGCGAGCGCCGCCGTCGTCGCCATGTGCGAAGACGGGAACGTGTTGTACGTGTAGGCGTACGTGCCGTGGAACGGCCGGACGAGGACGTCCTTGAGGAGCTCGGAGCCGAGCGCCGCCAGCCCGACCACGACCACCTGCGCGACGACCGCGCGCACCGCGCCGCGTCTGACCGCACGGACCGCGAGCGCCACGGTCGCCACACCGAGGGCGATCGGGACGCCGTCGCGGATCGCGCCCGCGTGCTCGGCGAGCGGCAGCGCCTGGAAGCGCGCGAACACGAGCACGTCCTGTCGCTGGCCCGCGTCCGTGCACACCTCGACGAGGTAGACGAGGACGAGGCCCACCACGGACACCGCGGCCGTGACCAGCAGGTGCACGCGGTCGAGCGGCACCGTGTACGCCGTCCGGCTCGGAGCGGCGGACGGCGCGTTCGGCCGGGCGGGCGCGTCCATACGCGCACCGTACGCGAGCACCTCCGGCCGCCGACGGACGGCGGACGAAGTTCACCCCGGGCGTCCGCGACGAGGTGACCGACCCTCCGTCGCGCTGCGGTTCGGGTGGCCGGGCGGCGGGGCTACGTCCGGTCGGCGGAGCCGATGACCCGCAACCGCCAGCCCGCCGCCTCCCACGCCGCCCGGTCGAGCACACGACGACCGTCGACCACCACCCGCCTCGACACGAGCGCGCCGAGCCGCGCCGGGTCGGCGTCGCGGTACTCGCGCCACTCGGTCAGCAGGACGACGGCCCGAGCGCCGCGCACCGCGTCGTCCAGGTCCGGCACGTAGGTCAGGCCGGGCGCGACCCGGCGAGCCGACTCGATCGCGCGGGGGTCCGTCACCACGACGTCGGCGCCGGCGGCCGCGAGACGGAGCGCGACATCGAGCGCCGGCGAGTCCCGGACGTCGTCGCTGTCCGGCTTGAACGCCGCGCCCAGCACGGAGACCCGCGCACCGACGAGCTCGCCCACCTCCTCGCGCACCAGGTCCGCGACGTGCTCCCGCCGCCGCAGGTTGATCCCGTCGACCTCGCGCAGGAGCCCGCCGGCGCTGTCCGCCCCGAGCTCGTGCGCACGCGCCGAGAAGGCCCGGATGTCCTTCGGCAGGCACCCGCCTCCGAACCCGACCCCCGCCCCGAGGAACCTGCGCCCGATACGCGGGTCGAGGCCGATCGCGTCCGCGAGCGTCCCGACGTCACCGCCCGCGACCTCGCACAGCTCGGCCATCGCGTTGATGAAGGAGATCTTGGTCGCGAGGAACGAGTTCGCCGCGACCTTCACGAGCTCGGCCGTCGCGAGGTCGGTGACGATGCGGGGCGTCCGAGCGTCGAGCTGGCTGGCGTACACCTCGTCGAGCACGGCCGCCGAGGTCGTGTCGCCGGGGGCGAGCCCGTAGACGAGCCGGTCCGGGTGGAGCGTGTCGTGGATCGCGAAGCCCTCCCGGAGGAACTCGGGGTTCCACACGAGGTGCGCACCCGCGGCCTCGACATCCCGTCGGTGCCGCTCCGCGGTGCCCACGGGCACCGTCGACTTGCCCGCCACCACGTCGCCCGGCTGCAGCACCGGCAGCAGCGCCTCGAACGCCGCCTCGACGTGGCGCAGGTCCGCCGCGTCGGAGTCGGCGCGCTGCGGGGTGCCGACGCACACGAAGTGCACGGCCGCACCCTTGGCGTCCGCGACGTCCGTCGTGAACGAGAGCCGCTCCGCACTGCTCGCGCGTGCGAGCAGCTCGTCGAGCCCCGGCTCGTAGAAGGGTGCGCGGCCGTCCGTCAGCGCCGCGACACGGTCGGCTGCCACGTCGACCCCCACGACCTCGTGGCCGAGCGACGCCATCGCCGCCGCATGGACGGCGCCGAGGTAGCCGCACCCGATGACGGAGATCCTCATGGCAGCCTGCCCCCGCACGTGGTGCCGGGGGGACCGGTCTCGCCGTCGTCGAGGCGCACCACTCGATTCTTGCGGAAGGGAGCGCGGCCCGCAGAGGTTCGGGCGATCCGCGGTCATCCGGCGATCATGCGACCGGTGCCACCGGCGGCACGATCAACGGCTCAGCGCGTGCCCACCGCCGCCGCGGCCGACACCTCGCCGACGACGACCGCGTCGATGAGCTGCTTGGCCCACGCGAGCACCTCGACGCCGTGCAGGGGCTTGCCGCCGATGCGCGCCGTCGTCGGGAAGGGGACGAGGATCGTTCGCACGGCGGGCTTGATGATCGCACCCGGGTAGAGGCGCTTGAGCCGCAGGGTGGCGGACTCCGCGAGCTCGACGGGCGCGAACCGCACGAACTTGCCCTGCGCAGTGACGTCGGTGAGCCCGGCGCGGCGCGCGTGGTTGCGGAACGCGGCGACGTCGAAGAGCGCCGACGCGACCTCGGGCAGCGCGCCGTACCGGTCGACGAGCTCGGCGCGGATCTCGGCGAGCGCGGCGTCGTCCTGGGCGCCGGCGATCTTCTTGTACGCCTCGAGGCGCAGGCGCTCGTGGGCGATGTACTCGACGGGCAGGTGCGCGTCGACGGGGAGCTCGACGGTGACGTCGGGCGCCTCCTCCTCGCCGCCCTCGCCGCGGAACGACGCCACGGCCTCCCCGACCATCCGGACGTACAGGTCGAAGCCCACGCCCTCGATGTGGCCCGACTGCTCGCCGCCGAGCAGGTTGCCGGCACCGCGGATCTCGAGGTCCTTCATCGCAACCTGCATGCCCGCACCGAGGTCGGTGTGGGCGGCGATGGTCGCGAGGCGGTCGTGCGCGGTCTCGGTCAGGGGACGCTCGGGCGGGTACAGGAAGTACGAGTACGCCCGCTCGCGGCCACGCCCGACGCGCCCGCGCAGCTGGTGGAGCTGGGACAGGCCGAGCTGGTCGGCCCGCTCGAGGATCAGCGTGTTCGCGTTGGAGATGTCGAGGCCGGTCTCGATGATCGTCGTGCAGACGAGGACGTCGAGCTCCTTCTCCCAGAACGACCGGATGACCCGGTCGAGCTGGCCCTCGCTCATCTTGCCGTGCGCGACGTCGACCCTCGCCTCGGGGACGAGCTCGCGGATGCGCGCGGCCGCCTTGTCGATGGACTCGACCCGGTTGTGGACGTAGAAGACCTGGCCCTCGCGCAGGAGCTCGCGACGCACGGCCGCGGTGATCTGCTTGTCGTCGTACGCGCCCACGTACGTGAGGACGGGGTGCCGCTCCTCGGGCGGGGTCGCGAGCGTCGACATCTCGCGGATGCCCGTGACGGCCATCTCGAGCGTGCGCGGGATCGGGGTCGCGGACATCGCCAGGACGTCGACGTTGGTGCGCAGCGCCTTGAGCGTCTCCTTGTGCTCGACGCCGAACCGCTGCTCCTCGTCGATGACGACGAGCCCGAGGTCCTTGAAGCGGATGCTCCCCGAGATGAGGCGGTGCGTGCCGATGACCACGTCGACCGACCCGTCCGCGAGGCCCGCGATCGTCTCGTTCGACTCCTTGTCGGTCTGGAACCGGGACAGCGCCCGGACCGTGACCGGGAACTGCGCGTACCGCTCGGAGAACGTCTCGAAGTGCTGCTGGACGAGCAGCGTCGTCGGGACGAGGATCGCCACCTGCTTGCCGTCCTGGACCGCCTTGAAGGCAGCCCGGACCGCGATCTCCGTCTTGCCGTAGCCGACGTCACCGCACACGAGCCGGTCCATCGGGACCGACTTCTCCATGTCGGCCTTGACCTCGTCGATCGTGGAGAGCTGGTCGGGCGTCTCGATGTACGCGAAGGCGTCCTCGAGCTCGCGCTGCCACGGGGTGTCGGGGCCGAACGCGTGCCCCTCCGTCGCCATGCGCGCCGAGTAGAGCCGGATGAGCTCGCTCGCGATCTCCTTGACGTGCTTGCGGGCGCGGCTCTTGGTCTTCGACCAGTCCGAGCCGCCCATCTTCGACAGCGAGGGGGCCTCGCCGCCCACGTACTTGGTGACCTGGTCGAGCTGGTCCATCGGCACGAACAGCCGGTCCCCCGGCTGCCCGCGCTTGCTGCTCGCGTACTCGAGCACGAGGTACTCGCGCGTGGCCGCGTTCGCGCCCGTGCCGAGCGTGCGCTGCACCATCTCGACGAACCGCCCGACGCCGTGCTGCTCGTGCACCACGAAGTCGCCCGCGCGCAGCTGCAGCGGGTCGACGACGTTGCGCCGCCGGCTCGGCATGCGGCGCATGTCCTTGGTGCCCTGGCCGGCGCGGCCCGTGAGGTCGGACTCGCTGAACACGGCGAGCCTGAGCTCGGGCATGACGAACCCCGGGACGCCCGGCGCGACCGTGACGAGCACGATCCCCGGTTCGGGTCCGTCGGGGGCCTCGGTCGCCGTCAGCGACGGGACGAGCCGGGCCGCCGTGTCCGACGAGCGGAGCTGCTCCGTCATGCGCTGGGCAGGGCCGTGGCCCTCGGTCGTGAGGACGAGGCGCCACTCGGCGTGCTGGAGGCCGCGGACGTCGTCGACGGCGCGCTCCACGTCGCCCGCGTAGCGCTCGACGTCCCGCGCCGGGATCGTGAGCGTCTCGACGCCGTCGACGGCGCCGTCGGTCAGCTCTGCGAGGTCGTCGGTGCCCAGCCCGAACGACGAGAACGTCCACCAGCCCAGCCCGCGGCGGGCCGACTCGTCGCGGGCGTCCGCGAGCGTGAGGAACGACGCCGCCGACAGGTCGAGCGGGGTGCTCCCGCCGCCCGCGGCCCCCGTCCACGCGGCAGCCAGGAATTCCTCCGTGGTCGCCACCAGGTCGTGCGCACGACGGCGCACGCGCTCGGGCTCGACCGCGACCAGGAGCGCGTCGTCGGGCACGAGCGAGAGCACCGGGACCATCCGGTCCACGAGGACCGGGGTGAGCGACTCCATGCCCTCCACGGCGATCCCGTTGCCGATGCGCTCGAGCATGTCGACGGCACCCGGGAGCCGCTCCTGCAGGCCGAGCGCCCGCGCCCGCACCTCCGGGGTCAGCAACAGCTCGCGGCACGGCGGCGCCCACACGCCGCGCTCCGCGACCTCGAGGCTGCGCTGGTCGGCGACCGCGAACCAGCGGATCTCCTCGACCTCGTCGCCCCACAGCTCGACGCGCAGCGGGTGGTCCTCGGTGGGCGGGAACACGTCGAGGATGCCGCCACGGACCGCGAACTCGCCGCGCCGCTCCACCATGTCAACGCGCGTGTACGCGGCGTCGGACAGGCGCTGGGCGACGTCCTCGAGGTCCACCTGGTCGCCCGCGTGCAGCTCGACCGGTGCCAGCTCCCCCAGCCCCTCGACCACCGGCTGGAGCAGCGCCCGCACCGGGACCACCAAGATCTTGATCGGCCCGGTGTGGCTCGTGCCCGACGGCGCCAGCCCGCTCCCGGGGGTCGCCGCACCCGCGTCCGCGGTCTGGCCGGTGGTGGCGGCCCGGTCGACGGCGCTCGGGTGCGCGAGGCGACGGAACACCGCGAGACGACGCGCCACCGTGTCGGCGCGCGGCGACAGGCGCTCGTGCGGCAGCGTCTCCCAGCTCGGGAGGACGGCGACGGCGTCGTGCTCGTCGTCGGGGAGGTACGCGCGCACCGCGGTCGCGAGCTCGTCGGCCTCGCGGCCTGTCGCCGTCACCACGACGAGCGGACGCTTCGCGCTCGCCGCCGCCAGCAGCGCCGGGCGGACCCCCACCGACGCGACGACGTCCAGCTCGCCGCGCGCACGGACACGGTCGACGACGGACGCGGCGGTCGGATCGGCCAGGACGGCGGGCAGGAGTCCGGTGAGGTTCATGCGATTCCTTCGGAGTGCGCGGACACGGCGGGGCGCGCGCGGGCAAGCACGTGCGGCCCGATCCGTGGGACCCGGGGGCCGCACGCAGAGGCGGGCGCACTCGGGCCCGGAGATCGGGCTGGGGTGATGGAACCAGCCTACGCGGCGGCACCGACACCCGGGCGACCAGCCCAGCAGGATCTCCCCTACTGTGAGGTCCATGCGACTCGGGCGCCGCCGCGGCACCACCACGACCCCGCCCCGACCACCGGCGGTGCTGGTGGTGCTCGAGCAGCCCTGGCACTCGATGATGCAGCTCGCGGCGGGGGCGCGACGACACGGGCTGCACGCCGTGCACGTCGGGCCGACGAACGGCCGCGACGAACGTCTCATGGTCGCGCTCGTGTTCGGCGGCACGACGACCGTGGACGCGCTCGTGCGCGGCGGCGAGCGGCCGTGGACGGCGGTGGACGCGCAGGGCCGCGACGTGGACGTGGTGGCGCTCGCGCGCAGGGCGGACGAGGCCGCGGCGACCGTGCCGGAGGCGGCGGTCCTGGACAACGCGGCGCGCCTGGCCGACAAGCTCGCGGTGTCCCGCACGCTCGCAGGTCACGGCGTCCCCGTCCCCGCCGTGCTCGACGCCAGCACCGACCCCGCGGTCGCGGCCGAGTCGCTCGGCGTCCCTTTCTTCGTCAAGGAACGGGTGGGCGCGGGCGGGACCGGGGTCCACCTGGTGGACGACGCGGAGCAGGCACGCGACCTCGTCACGCGGCTCGGTACGGACGCGACGTTCTTCGAGGCCGCCGTCGACGGCGAGACGGTGCAGTACTGCGCGGCCCACGCGGACGGCCGCGTGATCCTCGACGTCGTCGCGCACACGGCTGCCCGGACCGGCAACATGCCGGCCAGCGAGCTCGAGCTTCTCGACGACCCCGCAGTCCGTGCCGTCGGCCGCGCGACCGTCGAGGCCCTCGGCGGGCGCGGGCTGGTCAACCTCGACGTGCTGCGGACCCCGGAGGGCGGCGCCTACGTCGTCGACGTCAACGCGCGGGCGTGGGACTCGCTCGTGCCGCTCCGGCGCCTCGGCTTCGACTTCGTCCACGCCTACGCGGAGGCGCTGGGCGTGCGGCCGGTGGGCAGCACGCCCATCCCATCCCCGAAACCCGGCAGCAGGATCCGCTCGTTCCCCGGACCCCTGCTCGGAGAGGCACCCCACCTGGGCTGGCTCCGGCTCGCGGGCCGCGCGACGCGCGAGGCGTGGCCGTTCCTGCGCTGGCTCGGGCCGCGCTACGTGCTGCACGTGGCGTGGCTGACGGTCCTCGCGAAGCGCTCGGCCCGGCACCGGACCTGACCGTCCGCGGAACGCCGACCGGGTGACTTTCGGCGGCTGGCACCGCGCGACGGCGCGACCGCGGCCGGCCGTCCGTAGGCTGGCTTGGTGCGGTCACAGGCAGCGCTCAACCATGACGCAGACAAGGTCGGCGTCCCGACGGTCTGGGAGGTCGTCGACGGGGTTCCTCACGACGACCCGGCGCTCGAGTCGGAGTGGGAGGCCCTGGCCGTGCGGCGAGGCGCCCCCCGGTCCGCGCCGAGCTGTGTGCTGCCCTGGTACCGGTTCGTCCTCGCCGAACCCGCGCGCGCACGGATCGTCGTGGCGCGGCGCGACGGACGCGTCGTCGGGATCTGGCCGCTGTTCCACACGCGCGACACGTGGGGCTTCGTCACCTACCGGATGGCCGGGCACCAGACGATCGTCGGGGTCGAGCCGCTGGCCGTACGCGACGACATCGCCGCCAAGGAAGCACTGGTCGCGGGCCTCGCCGGGCTCCGCCCGGTCCCCGACCGCGTCGAGCTCGAGTGCGTCGAGGACCCTTACGACTGGCTCGGCGCTGCACGTGCGGCGTTCCCGTCGTGGCGGGCACAGGTCCGGACCGACGCGTCACGAGCTCCGTTCTTCGAGCTCGACGACGAGACCTACTCGACCTGGGTCGAGCACCGGCGGACCGGCGGCGGGAAGAGCGTCAGGCGCTACACGAGACGGCTCGCCGACCACGGGTACCACCCACGCCGGTTCACGGAGCCCGCCGAGATCGTCGCGAGGCTCCCCGCGCTCCGAAGGCTCTACCTCGCGCGCAAGGCGGCGCGAGGCGGGTGGGGAGCGGACTTCGACGACGCGATGCTCGCCATGGTCTCGGACGTCGTGGCGAGCCTGGTCGACGGCGAACGCGTCGTGCTCTACAGCGTCGAGAGGGATGCGGACGACGTGGCCGCCGTCGACCTCGTCCTGGTGGCCGGGAACAGTGCCAACCTCTGGATCGGGGGGATCGGCGACGTCCTGCCTCAGTACTCGCCAGGGCAGGTGAACCTCACCGCGATCATCGACGACTCGCATGCCGCGGGTCTGCGCATCCTCTCCCTCGGCCCCGGCGAGGAGGACTACAAGTCGCGGTACAGCACCGGGGCGCAGGACGTCGTCGCAGCAGCCCTGGTCCGCCACAGCCGAAGCCTGACCCACCTGAACACCCCCGCGACGTTCCTGCCCAGCGGGGCACGCGACCTCGCGCGGCAGCTCAAGGCCCGCGTCAAGCGCTCCTAACGACGCGGCTCAACGGCCGCACGTGCTCCGCGCCGCCCCGCCGTCGAAGCGTGCGGCCGTCCACCGGACCAGATCGCGTGTCGCCGGCGACGACGCCTCGACGATGCCGCCGTGCGTGGTGTCGGGGTACTCGCGATAGTCCAGGGTCGAGCCCGATGCGCACTGCTCGCTGACATAGGCGGCCTGGGAGTCGGGCGTGACGAGCGAGTCGGCCGCGCCCTGGAGCAGAAGCACCGGGGACACCATCCGCCCGCTGGGGACGTTCTCGGCCAGGCGCTCGCGGAGCCGTCCTGCCTCCGGCCCCTCCGCCCACACCGGGCGGTCCAGCAGCCCGGACGCGCCGACGAGCTCCGCCGCGCGAGGGTCGTCGAGGCACAGGTGCGCCAGCCGCTTCAGGGTCATCACGGCGTCGGGCTGGACGGTCATGGCGTACGTGACGTCGTCGTACGTCGACGTGTAGGCCGCCAGGACGTAGGCGACGTACACGGCGCTCGTGGGCACGACCGGAAGGTCGTCGATGATTCCCGGAAGGTTCGACGCCGGGGCGACGGCGGCGACGCCGTCGATCGCCAGCTCGGGTGCGTAGGTCGGCGCGAGCTTGTCAGCCCAGAGCGCCGCCCCGCCGCCCTCGGAGTAGCCCCAGAGCACCGTCCTGGTCCTCGGTCCGACGACGTCGAGCTGTCGGGCGGCGCGAACGGCGTCGAGGACCGAACGCCCTGCCGGCTGGCCGACGACGTACGGATGCTCGCCAGGCGTCCCGAGACCCACGTAGTCGGTGGCGACCAGCGCCCATCCGCGGCGGAGCGCCTCGCCCGCCACCGTGAGGCCTCCGGCTTCCAGACCGTCGGCCATCCGGGAGGGAGCGCAGTCGTCCGCGACGCCTGTGGTGCCGTGGGCCCAGGCGACGACGTGGTGGACCGTCGTCGGGCCCGAGCGCGGCACGAGGACGACGCCGCTCGAGACGGTCGGGGCGCCGTCGCCGGCAGAGGTCGTGTAGAGGATCCGCCACCCTCGGGCCTCGGTGGGGATCTCGTCCCGGGTCAGAGGCTCGCTGCGGAGGAGCACGCCGGGCTCGGACGGCACCGAGGAGGGCGCCTGGTAGAAGTCGGTCGCTGCCGCGCTCGCCGTCGCGCGACCGCCGTCGTCGCCGCACGCCGCGAGGGCCGACGCCACCGCCACGCAGCAGGTCACCACCCACCCCACCCACACCACCCGACGCCTCGGGGCGATCGGCGCGGCCGGGCGGCCCGGGTCGGCCTGCCCGCGCCGCCGGCTTCGTCGCACGGGACTCCTCACGCCGTTCAGAGGGTCGGGAACTCCGCCACGGGAACGCCGTGGAGGCACATGTCGTGCCATACGGTCTCTCCCGTCTCGCGACGAACCGGGAACGCCCCGCGCTTGACCCCTTCCTTCGGGAGCCCGACCTTGCCGGTGACCAGGCATGCCGCCCGGTTCTCCCGCACGTGGGTGACCTCGAACCGCTGGAACCGCGCGTTCGCGGCGAGCCACTCGAGGAGCACGGTCGAGGCTTCGATGCCGTAGGAGCGCCCGCGAGCCTCGGGCATCATCCCGAGGGCGAACTCGACGGCTCCCCGTTGGTCACGCACCGGGAGCATCTCGATGTCGCCCAGGTAGCGGTCGTCGCCGTCGACGATGGCGAGCGCGACCGGGAGCGTGCCCGCGGCGAGGCTCTCGCGCTGCGACTCGCACCAGCTCCGTGCGGCGGCCTCGTCGCGCATCGGCGAGGCGTACGCGGTGCGCCAGAGGTTCATCCCGGCCGACTGCTCGAGGACCAGTCGGGGCGCCGCGTCGGTCTCGGCCCGGTACGACCGGACGACCACGCCCCGCCCGGCCAGGCCGCCGGCGGGGAACGGCGGGACGACCCGCTCCTCGGGCGGTAGGAGCCGCTTGCGGAGCCGGTCGGCCACCGCTGTCCGAAGCCTGCTCATGACCACGCCACCTCTCGGCACCTCATCGCTCTTCCGCCCCCGAGTGCGGTTCGTACCAGTCACGCCCGTGCAGGGGAACCGGCGCGGAGGTCAGCCTGATGTGCCGGTCTCGCTTGCGCGAGAACACGCTCATGGCGCTCATGAGCCAAGGACGGCGTGCCGCTCGGTCCCACTCCTTCAGCACCGCCGGCCAGTCCCGCTCGCTCGCGTGCCCCGAGACTGCCGACTTGCTGAGCATCTGCTCGCGCGTCCGCACCCAGGACATGTGCACGATCCCCTCCGTGACGGGGATCACCTCGTCCACGCGGACCTCGGCGTGGTTCCAGGGGTCGGTGTTGCGCGCCCGGAAGTCCACGCGGTACACGCTGGCACGAGTCTGGCGGCAGAGCCGCAGCCGCGCACCGGGCCGGACCGCGACCGGGCCCGGGTAGCCGGCCCTGGACCTCCAGAACCGCGTCGAGAGCTCGAGGAACTGGTCGCCCGCCCGCTGGTAGAAGAACCGCAGCGGGTAGTCGAGGGAGTCCGCGCCGACGGCGTCCGCACGCCGCAGGCAGGCCAGCAGACGCTCCGGAGAAGCGACGATCTCGTCCGTGTCGAGCTGCAGCACCCAGTCGACGCCGACGCCCGCGCGCTCGAGCGCAGCCTGCCGTTGCGCGGTGTCGAGCTCGAGCGTCGGCCGGCTCGGGTCCGAGAAGCGCCCCGGCAGCTCGATCACCTTGCCGTCACGGTCCAACGCCCGCAGCCGCGCGAGCGCGTCGTCCACCGGGAGCGGATCGCCCGACCACGACAGCCCGTCCTGGTCGTACGCGACCACGATGTGGTCGACCAGGTCGTAGTACGACCCCACGGAGTCCTCGATCCACGCGGGGTCACCCGCGAGGACGTACGCGCCGAGCCTCACCTCGCCCCCCCGAGCTCTCCTGCGACACCCAGGCGAACGAGCGCGGCCGCCCCGGCGACACCGCCCGCGGCGCACGCGACTGCCCGCGACAGCCCGTTCGCGACGCCGCGCGCCTTGGAGTCCTCCCCGAACAGACGCGGCCTGCGGGCCGCCGCCAACGCGGCGTAGCGCACGTGCCCGAGGGCGGTGCGCGCCCCGACGCCCAGGTAGCGGCGGAACCTGACGTCGCCCACGCCGACCGTCCGGCCCAGGAGGACCAGGTGGTTCCGCTCGCCGTAGTACGTGTACCGCAGGTCGAACCGCCGACCCTTCGCGTAGGGGCCGGCGACGTGCTCGACCACGGCCTCGGGAACGTAGACGATCCGGTAGCCGGCGAGCCGCAGCCGGAGCGCGATCTCCGTCTCCTCGCGCAGGCAGGTCCCCGGGTAGTGGTCGGCGAGACCCCCGACCTCCTCGACGGCCGAACGGCGCACCGACATGTTCGCGCCGAGCATGTGGTCGACCTCGACGTCGCGGCCGGGATCAGCCGCGAAGTGCCCGGTCAGGGTGCCGTTCGGGAGGAAACGGCCGATGACCCCGAGGCCCTCACGCTCCTCCCCCGGCTGCCCGTTGGTCGCGCGGCCTCCGACCGCAGCCACCGCGGGGTCGTCGTAGCGCCGCAGGAGACCCTCGAGCCAGTCGGGCTCGGCGTACGCGTCGTCGTCGACGAAGGCGACGACGTCCACGCCTCCTGCCGCCGCGACACCGATCATCCGGGACGTGGCGGTGTGGCCCGCGCCGCGCTCGTTGCGCAGGTAGGTGACGTCCGGGAAGCCGGCCACGACGTCACGCGTCAGCGTTCCCGGCGAGGCGTCGACGACGATCACCGCTGCCGGCGCGACCGTCTGCGCGGCGAGGTGATCGAGGCAGCGACGGACGTGGTCGGGCCGGTTGTAGGTGGCGACGACGACCGCGGCCGACCGCGGGTGGGGCTCAGGCACGCGGCCATTATCGGGCCGGTTCGACCAGGCTCCGGGACCGCCGTGCCCAATTCACCCGGGCGAGAGCCTCGGCCCCGGCGCAGCCGGCAGCCCGAGGACGTCCCGCCACACGGCCGCGTGCCCGGCCGCGCAGCGGTCCCAGGTGAACTCCCTGGCCCGGGCGCGGCCCGCCGCCACGAGCGGCCCGAGGTCGGAGCTCTCGTCGAGCACGTGGACGAGCCCGTCGGCGATCCCCGAGCCGTCGGGCTCCACGAGCACCGCGCAACCGCCGCAGACCTCCGGCAGAGCGCTCCTGTCCGCTGCGACGAGCGGCGTACCGCACGCCATCGCCTGGAGCGCGGGGAGACCGAAGCCCTCGTGGAGCGACGGCACGACGACGCCGGCTGCGCCGGCCATGAGCCCGACCAGCGTGTCCTCGTCGACCTTGCCGAGCCGGTGCGCGCCCTCCAGAGGGCCGAAGAGCCGGTCCCGACGCTCCGACGGCGGCCCGCACAGGACGAGGTCGACGTCGGGATGCGCTGCCCGCACGCGCGGCCACGCCGCGGCGAGACCCTCGAGGTTCTTGCGGAGCGTCGAGCCGCCGACTGTCAGCACGTACCGACCGGGGACCCCGAGCGCGCGGAGCCGATCCTCGGCGAGCGGGCGGGCGTCGAAGAACACGTCGTCGACACCGTTGGGCACCACGCGTACCCGGTCGAGCCCGAGGAGCTCGGCGGCGTCGTCCGCCGAGTACTGCGAGACCGCGAGCACAGCCGCCGCCGCACGCGTCTCCTCAGCAGCGAACCGCGGCGGCGCGGACTCGTCCGGGAACCGCCACGCCACGGTGTCGTGCACCGTGACGATCTCCGGAACCGACGCCGGCGGCAGCGACAGGCTCATCCGGTGCACGACGTCGTTGCGCCCGTACGCCACCGCGCCCACCGCGCGTCGGACCGACCGCGGTGCACCGTCGAGCACCCAGTGGGGCAGGCGCGCCGTCCCGGGCAGCGGCGAGCGGAGCGTGCGCACGACCGCTTCGCGGACCTCGATCCCCGGACCCGCCGCGCGCGCGGCGCGCTCCGCGATCCGAGCCTCGTAGGCCTGCTGGCCCATGGGGTTCGCGGACGCGAACGTCGCGAGGGCGAGCCGGGAGGTCATGCCGCAACCCTAGGTCGGACGCGCCCGCGCCCGGGGCCCGCGACCGGGCGAAATGCGTCCGGGGGCCACCGCCGCCGCCCCCGTCCCTCTACGATCACGAGCGTGTCAGTCGTGGCCCTCGTCGCCAGCTCCTTCCTCCCCCGCGTCGGCGGAGTCGAGGAGCACGTGCACCGCCTGGCGCCCCGGTTGCAGGACCTCGGCCACGAGGTCGTGATCTGGACCGTCGATCGCGGGGATGCTCCCGTGACCCTCCCAGGGATCACCGTCCGTCACCTTCCCACGCCCCTGCCGGCCGCGAACGCCCGCTCTGCCGCCCGGTTCGCCTGGGAGGGCCCGCGGGCCCTCGCGGCCTGGGTGCGGGCGGCTCGGGCCGACCGCCCGGACGTCCTCCACGTCCAGTGCTTCGGCCCCAACGGGACCTGGGCGACAGCGATGTCGCGACTGCTCGGGATCCCGCTCGTCGTGGGGGCGCACGGCGAGACCTTCATGGACGCCGACCGGGTCTTCGAGACGTCCGTCGTGCAGCGCCGCGCACTCCGCTACGCGCTCGGCCACGCAGCGGCAGTGACCGCCTGCTCGGCCTACGCCGCCGAGGACCTCGCGCGCTTCGGCCAGGACCCTGCCGGCGTCGACGTGGTGCTCAACGGCGTGGACCCTGACGAGCCGGCCGCCCCGGAGCCGGGCTGGCTCCCCGCGCGGTACGTGCTCGGCACCGGTCGCCTGGTCCGCATCAAGGGCTTCGACCTGCTCCTCCGCGCGTTCGCGACGGCGGGCCTCGACGACGAGCTCCGGCTCGTCGTCGCGGGCGCGGGGCCGGAGCGAGACGCGTTGCACGCGCTCGCGGCCGAGCTCGGGGTGGCCGACCGCGTCGTGCTGCCCGGTTCCCTGCCGCGGGACCAAGTCGTGACCGTGATGCGGCGGGCCGAGGCTCTCGTCGTGCCGAGCCGCGTCGAGGCGTTCGGGATCGTGGTCCTCGAGGGGCTCCGGGCCGGGGTGCCCGTGGTGGCCACGGCGCGGGGCGGCGTGGTCGAGATCGTCACCGACGGCGTCGACGCGCTCGTCGTCGACCCGGAGGACCAGCGCGCCCTGGCGGTCGCGCTGCGGCGGGCGGTGGTCGACCCCGCGCTCCGCGAGCGGCTCGCCACCGCCGGCCCGCGGACCGCAGCGCTCTTCACCTGGGAGCGGGTCGCCCGGCTCGACGACGCCGTCTACCGTCGCCTCCCCGCGCGTCGTCGACGCTAGATCACGTCGGCGAAGTTGCGTTCCCAGGACTGGAAGAAGAGCGCACCGAGGTAGAACACGGCCAGCGACACCCCGGCAAACGCGCCGATCTGCCAGAGCGGCGGCCGGTCGAGCCCGAGCAGCGACCAGCGGAACATCCCCAGCATCCAGGTGAGCGGGTTCGCGTTGAACAGGCCCCGGAGGTTGTCCGGCACCTCCGAGACGGCGTAGGCGACGGGCGACGCGTACAGCAGGATCTGGGTCAGCCACGGCAGCACGTAGCCGACGTCGCGGTACTTGACCTGGAGCGCGGCGGCGGCCAGGCCGAGCCCCGACGACAGCAGCACCACGAGCACCACCCAGACGGGCACGAGGAGCACCGGCCACCCCGGGTTGATCCCGTACACGATCAGCAGGACCACGCCGAGCACGAGCGCGACGAGGAAGTCCAGGAGCACCGACGCAGCGCCCGACAGGGGCACGATCATGCGGGGGAAGAACACCTTCGACACGAGCGACTGGTTCGACACGAGCGACGGCGCCGCCCGGCCCAGCACGTTGTTGAAGAGGTTCCAGGCGAGCATGCCCATGTACGAGAAGACGAAGTACGGCACGCCGTCCGAGCTGAGGTTCGCCACCTGGCCGAACACGATCGAGAAGATCCCCGCGGACGCCAGAGGCTGCAGGACGACCCACGCCACGCCCACGACGGTCTGGCGGTACCGCAGCAGCACGTCGCGCTGCGCGAACCGGTACGCGACCTCGCGCGCCTCCCACACCTCCGACCAGCGTGGCAGCGAGAAGCGTCCCGGAGGGGTGATGACGGTGACGCGAGACCGACGCGCGGCAGCCCGGGCCGACGCTTCCGCGCCACGCCCGTGCCGCGCCCCGGTGCTCAGCGCGAGCTCCTCGCGGTTCACGGCGCACCCACCGCGGGCGCGGGGACCGCCTGGTACGAGAAGTCCGACAGCACCATGCCCGCGGCCAGCGCCTCGTCGCCCGCCAGCTCGGGGTAGGGCGACACCGGGATCACCTCGAAAGCCGCCGCTCCCTCCCACGAGTCGAGGATGCCTGTCTTGCACACGTAGACGTCCACCGTGTAGCGGCCGGGCTTGAGCCAGAGGTTGGTGACGGAGAGCGTGACGGACTGCGCGCTCGCCGGGTCGAGCCAGACGCCCACGTTCCGGGAGTCGCACTGCACGACGGTGACGCCGTTCTCGTCGTTCACGTGCACCGACACGAAGTACTGCCCGACCATCTCGGGGTTGGCGTCGAGATCGATCTCGATCAGCTTGTCCTCGGCGGGCTCGTAGCTGTCCTCAGAGAGCCGGACCGCCCTGGCCCGCAGCTCCCCGGTCCCCGCACGCCGCGACGCGACCGCCTGGGTGGCAGCGAACGTCGCGAAGCTCGCCCGGTATCGTTCGAGCGCCCCGTCGACGCCGCCGTAGTACTCCAGCCGGCCACGCTCGAGGTAGAGCGCGGACGTGCACAGGGCGGTCACGGTCTGCATCTGGTGGCTCACGTAGAGGACGGTGCGCCCGTCCTTCGCGACGTCCCGCATCTTGGCGAGCGACTTGTTCTGGAACTCGGCGTCCCCCACCGCGAGGACCTCGTCGATCGCCAGGATCTCCGTCTCCAGGTGCGCGGCGACCGAGAACGCCAGCCGCACGTACATGCCGGACGAGTACCGCTTGACCGGGGTGTCGAGGAACTTCTCGACGCCCGAGAAGTCGACGATGCTGTCGAACTGACGCCGGATCTCGCCCCGGTTCATGCCGAGGAGCGAGCCCGACAGGAAGATGTTCTCCCGGCCGGTGAGCTCGGGGTGGAAGCCCGTCCCGACCTCGAGGAGGCTCCCGATCCGGCCGGAGAGCTCGATCCGCCCCCGGGTCGGGGCGGTGATCCGGGTCAGGAGCTTGAGCAGCGTGGACTTCCCCGCCCCGTTGCGTCCCACGATGCCGACGGCCTCGCCCCACGGCACCTCGAACGAGACGTCGTCGAGCGCGCGGAACTCCTCGTAGACCGTGCGCCGCAGGGGGTGACGGAGCCGCTCCGTCGCCGCCTCGACCACCGTGTTCGGCCGGAAGCCGCGCCGCCCCACGCGATACGACTTCCCCAGGCCCGCGACCACGACCGCCCGGCCGGCGGCGGGGCTCACCGACGGCCTCGCACGCGGGTGTCGCGACCGGGCGACGTCAGGATCAGCACTCGGCCATTATCCGGGCTCGGCCCGTCCAGGACGACGCGTCCACGGCAATTCACCCCGACCCCGTCGGCTGAAGTTGCGCGTCTCCTGGATAGGCTCGGGCCCATCGGAGCGGGCCTCGAGACAAGGCGGATCGCGTGACACGACGTCTGGTCCACGTCATCACCCCCGGCGACCACTTCTCGCCCAGCACCGGAAGCGCCGTCCCGACCGTCGTGCACGGGCTGTCCGCCGCGACGCCGCCCAGCGCGCCCCGCCCCGCCGTCGTCGTCGCGCGGGGCACGTACGCGGACCGTTACCCCAGCGCCGAGGTCCTCGAGTACGACGAGCGCCTCCCCCGGCGCACCGACCGCTACCAGGACCTGCTGGCGGCCCGCACCGTCGGCCGGCGGCCCGCCGCCGCGGCACGCTTCGGCGCAGCGCTGACGGACCAGGCCAGCTGGGACCCGGGGATCGTCCTCGTCCACAACGCGCCCCAGGGCATCCCCGTGGTGGACGACGCCCGGCACGTCCCCGTCCTCTACGCGCACAACCAGCTCCTGCGGACGTACTCGCGGCGCGAGGTCGCCCGGACGCTCGGCGGCGCCGCGCGCCTCGTGTGCGTCAGCGACTTCCTCGCCCGCGCAACCGCCGACCGGCTGCCGCCCGGCCTGCGCGACCGCGTGGCCGTCGTCCGCAACGGCGTCGACACCGACGCGTTCCGCCCGCCCCGGCGCTGGGAGCGCCGCGACCGGCTCGAGGTCACGTTCGTCGGCCGCATGCTCCACGAGAAGGGCGCTGACGTGCTCCTCGGCGCGCTCACGCTCCTGGACCGTGGCGACATCCACGCGACGGTCGTCGGGAGCGCGGGTTTCGACCCCCACGCCGCCCCGACGGCGTACGAGACGGAGGTCGCGCGGTCGGCCGCCGCGCTCGGCGACCGGGTGACCCGCCGGCCGTTCGTCCCGCGCGCCGACGTCGCGGAGCTTCTCCGGGGCGCTGACGTCGTCGTGGTCCCGTCCCGCTGGCCCGACCCGTGCCCGCTCACGGTCCTCGAAGGGATGGCCTCGGGAGCGGCCCTCGTCGCGTCGACCGTCGGCGGCATCCCCGAGCAGCTCGGCGACGCCGGCATCGCCGTCCCCCCGGACGACGCGGCGGCGCTCGCGGAGGTGCTCGGAGCGCTCGCGGACGACGACGCGCTGCTCGCGCGCTCGAGGGACGCCGCCCGCGCCTATGCCCTCACGCGGACGTGGGGCCGCAGCTACGACGACCTCGCGTCAGCCCTGGCGGGCGCGGTCTAGGCCGGCGCGTGCCCTGCGCAGGCGCTCGAGCCTCGCCCGGGGCGACGGCACGGGCGTCCCCAGCGCGTGCGCCACGACGGCGACGGCGTCGGGAGCGTGCGCAGGGACGTCCTCGTGCACCGTCTCCACCCACGGGCTCGAGGCGTCGCGTACCCGCTCCTGCGGGTAGAGGGCGATCGGCGGCACCGGCGCCGCAGCGCGTCGACCGTCGGCCGCCGGCACGGCGCCGAAGTGCGGGGCGAGCAGGTCGAGCAGGCACCGCCCGTCGCCCGTCGGCAGGTGAGCCGTCGGGGTCGCGCGCGGGTTGAGCTCGAGGAACGACGCCCCGCCGTCCGGCCGTGCGTGGAAGTCGAGCCCGCACAGACCCGAGAGCCCGAGCGCCTTGACGACGGCACGTGCGGCCTCGCCGAGCTCCCCTGGCTCGACGGGCTCGACGACCGTGGCGGGCCCGCTCCCGAAGCCGGCCGTGGGCACGACCCGCAGCGCGACCTCACCGAGCACCTCGCCCTCCCAGCACGCCACCGAGACCGTGGCGGGCGTGCCCGGCACGAATGCCTGGACCGAGACGCGCGGGAGCGTGCGCGGGTCCGCGACGTACGAGGCGTCGTCGTCCCTCCACCAGCGGACCACCCCTCGGGGCAGCGACGGCCGGCGCGAGAGCCGTGCCCAGGCCTCGCGGGCCTCGGCGACGTCGTGGACCACCAGGACGCCCTGGCCCGCCCAGCTCCCGTCGGTCTTCAGCACGGCCGGCAGCCCCACCTCGTGGAGCGCCGCCTCGAGCCGGTCGGCGGAGGCGAGTCCGAGGGTGGGCGGCACGTCCACGCCCGCGTCGCGCGCGACCGCCGTCGTCGCGACCCGGGAACTGCGCCGGCCGAAGGTCTCGGGACTGCCCAGCGAACGCGCGACCGCGGCCGCCGCCCGGGAACCGAGCAGACCGCGGCGGTAGGCGTCGACGACCGCCGCCTCCGCGACGTCGTCGACGGGCACGACGGCTGCGCCGTCGCCCACCCGGTCGAGCGCCCGTGCGACCGATCGAGCGCGTCGCAGCGGTGCGAACAGGCCAGGCGTCGTGACCCACGCCAGCCGCGCCACCGGGTGTCCGGCGGGCCCGACGAGCGCCACCTCGAAGCCCGCGTCGCGTGCGGCCAGCGCCAGGTGGACCGTGTGCAGCCAACGGTGCGCCGTCACCAGCACCAGGAGCGGCCGCCGTCCGAGGGGCGACCCGCTCACGCGGCTGCCACCGCGTCCCGCTCGACCGCCCGCGAGACGTGCGCGGCGACCCGCGGAGCGGCGAACTCCGCGCCGACCATGAAGCGCATGAGGGGCCCGAACGAGCCGGCCGCGGCGTTGCCCACGTAGTAGAGCCCGGGGACCGACGACTCGAAGCTGCGGCTCAGCTCGGGCATCGCGCCGACGCGCCGGGTCGCCGCGCGCAGGTCGGACGCGAGGAACGGCAGCCGGTCGAGGTCGGCGTGGTACCCGGTCGCCGCGATCACGTGGTCGACGCGGAGCACGCGCGGCGCGCCGCCGTCCCGGGCCGCGAGCCCGAGCGTCACCTCCCCGTCCGCCGTCGCGCTCACCACGTCGACCCCGGTCACGAGGTCCGCGCCGCCCAGCACCTTGTCCTTCATCCAGCCGCCCGACACCGGTCCGAGAAAGTTCCGGACCACCTCGAGCCGCCGCTCGGGCGGTAGCCTGCGGAAGACGTCGGGAAGGTCCTGGCAGAACTTCTGCTTCCATCCCGCGCCGAGCCCCGAGGACGGCTTGCGGACCCGCTCGCGCCACGTCCGGGCGTGCCCGTCGTCGACGCCCCAGAACGGGATCTCGGACCGACGCGTCACCAGGTGGACCCGCGCACCGGCGTCGAGCAGCGAGCCCGCCACCTCGACCGCCGAGGACCCTGCGCCGAGCACCGCGACGCGCTGCCCTGCGAACCCGTCGAAGTCCCGGTGCGCACTGCTGTGGGTGGCCCGACCGCCGAGCGGAGCGAGCTCGCCGGGGACCCAGGCGAAGTGCGTGATGCCGGCCGCGACCACGACGCGGCGGGCGCGCACCTCGGCACCGTCGTCGAGGGTGACGGCGAACCCTCCCGGCGCCCGGTCGAGCGCCCGGACCGCGCGCGTGTCGAGCCCCGGGACCAGCTCCCGCTGGAACGCGAGCCCGTACCGGACGAAGGTCTCGAGGCTCACCCGCGGAGACCGGTCCCCGTACGGCAGGCCCTCGCGGGCGGCGTAGTCCGCGAGCCGCCACCCGTCCGTCGGCGCGTCCAGGCTCGACGCGAACCCGTCGGACTTGAGCAGCATCCCCGCGGGCATGTGCGCACGCCATGTCACCATCGGGTCGCCGAAGACCTGCGTCGCGATCCCCCGGTGCAGCAGGTGCGCCGCCGTCGAGAGCCCGTACGGCCCCGCCCCGACCACCACGACGTCGGTGTCCATCCCGTCCCCCTGTCCGTCGAGCCGTTCACACGGCACGATCGACCTCCTTCGCGGCGTCGTACGCGCCGCGATACCTTCCGCGGACCAGACGCACCGCGTTGCGCTTCAGGTCGAACGCCAGCAGGCGCCAGTTCCGGCCGTTCCAACGGCGTGCGACGGCGGCCGCGGCGGCCGCCCGCTGACGGGGTGTCCCCGGGCCGGCGAGCGCCGCCCGGTACATGCGCGCGGACACGTACCACTGGGGGAACGCGACCGGACGCCGCCACTCGGGCCGGTACGCCCGGACCTGGTCGAGGACGTCTTTGCCCTGGTCCTTGCTGAGCTGGGCGTCGTGGCGCCGCGCCTCGAACAGCACCTCGGGCACCTGGATCCACGTGCCCCGCAGGGCCATCTGTATCCCGAGGACGTTGTCGCTCCCGAAGTAGTCGCCGAGGCCGCCCATCGCGCGCAGCTCCTCCGTGCGGAGCACACCGCCGTAGCCGATGGCCTCGTAGAGCCCGAAGTCGAGGAACTGGTCGACGCGCCGCACGGCGGACGGGGTGGCGATGACGGCATGCCTGTCGTCCTCGACGCCCACGGGCCGGCCCTCGGAGTCGATCCAGCGGACGCGCGAGAACGCGACGACGGCGGTGGCGTCGGCCGCGAGGGCGTCCGTGCACCGGCGCAGGTGGTCGGGCAGGGCGACGTCGTCGGCGGCGTTCCAGGTGAAGTAGGGGGCGCGCGCCGCCTCGAGGGTCCGGTTGAAGTTGCGTGCGAGGCCCCGGTTGACGGGGGTCGTGAGGAGCCGGAAGCGGGGGTCGTCGCCGACGACGTCGCGGACGACGTCGAGCGAGCGGTCGGTGGACGCGTTGTCGCTGATCACGACCTCGATGTCCGGCAACGTCTGGGCGCGCAGCGCCAGGAGCGTGCTCTCGAGGTACCGCTCGCCGTTGTAGACCGGCACGCCCACGGTGACGCGGGGCGTGCCGGGAGGACCGCCGGTCACCGCAGGACGACCTTGTCCGCCACGAAGCCCTCGGCGTAGCGCGTGCCCGCCTCGACCCCCCGCAGCCGCAGGACGCTGCGGAACGTCTCCTCGTCCCACCAGCCCCGCCCGTGCTGCGACGGGTAGGACTCCTCGAGCAGCCGGACCTTCCGCCGCACGACGTCGTCCGTCAGCGGCACGTAGACCTGCGCGGGACCGTGGTCGCCGTCCCACTTGGGGATCTCGTACCGCAGGACGTTCGCACCCCGGAAGACGGGCTTGACGAGGTCGGCCACGACGCGGTGGTCCTGGTGGGCGTCGTCGAGGCGCGGCGCGAGGACGAGGTCCGGTCGTCCGACCTCCTCGACGAGGGCGTGGAGGAACCGCTTGGCGTCGCCCCACGCCGTGGGGAACCGACCGTCGGGGAGGTTCGCGAAGCGCACGGTTGCGCCCCGCGCGACGGCGGCGGCCGCGGTGCGGGCCTCGGCGCGCCTGGTGTCGTCCCCGCTCAGCACGGCGAACGAGAGATCCGCGCCCGCGTCGGCGAGAGCGAGGAGCGTCCCGCCGGCGCCGAGCTCGATGTCGTCGGGATGGGCGCCGAGCGCGAGCACGCGCGCCGGCGCGCCGAGCAGCTCAAGCATGCGCCACGTCCTCGGGGAAGTAGTGCCGTCGTCGGGCCGGTGGTCCCCCCGCCTCGACGCTCCGGCGCAACCAGTCGTCCTGGGCCCGGACCGCCGCGGAGGCGCGGTCGGCGCGCGAGGCGATGCGCTCGCGCAGGCGGGGGCGGTCGGCGAGCTCTTTGACCTGCGCCACGACCCGCTCGGGGTCGAAGTCGGTGATCGGCCACGCGTAGTCCTCGAGGTCCGCGAGCCTGAGGATCTCGCGCTGCTTGGAGCGGCCGTACCCGAGGGCGACCATCGGCGTCCCCGTCCGCGCCGCGACGAGAAGGTTGTGGTACCGCGATGCCACCAGCACCTCCATCGCGGCGACCTCCGCCTCGACGTCGGGAAGGGTGCTCGCGTCCGAGACCCGGACCTTTCCCCGGGCGACGAGCTCCTCGAGATCCAGCAGCTCCACGAAGGTGCCGTCCGAGTCGGAGCCGCGCAGCAGGACGACCTGCTTGCCGAGGTCGACCAGCCGGACGACGAGCTCGCGCGCGCGCGCGACGTAGGCGTCCCGGGTGACGGCGTCGGGGTTGCGGTAGCCCGCCGCACCGTCGTACGCGAGGAGCCCGAGACCGACCACTCCGGGCTGCGCGGCCACCAGAGCGCTGCGCGGGTCGCCGAGCACCAGGTCGGGCACGACACGCGGAGTGCTGCCGGTGCGGTCGGCGACAGCAGCGGCGGACGCGTCGTCCCGTACGGTCACGAGGGTCGAGAGCCGGAGCGCGGCGGTGGAGAGGCGCCGCGCCAGGGGCGAGCCCGCGTCGTCGGCCCCGACGCTGAGCGCGAGCAGGGGACGCCGGAGGACGAAGGACCACAACCCCAGCACGCACAGGACGAAGGGGATGGCGCCCGGCACGGCCCACTGCGTCTCGAAGACGCCCGTGCCGGGCACCACGAGCACGTCGGAACGGAGCACGAGCCAACCCAGCCAGAAGGTGTCGACGCCCTTCATCACCATCCGCCCGACCAGCGAGCGCGGGTGCCGGACCGGCGCGACGACGGGGCGTGCCCGCACGTGGTGCTGGTCGGAGACCACGTCGGGCAGGTGGCACAGCACCGTGACGTCGACGTCGCGGGCGGATCGCAGGACCTCGAGCTCGTGCTCGAGGCACGCGTCGTTGCCGTAGTTGCCCACGCCGAACTCCCCTACCAGGGAGACGCGCACGTGGCGGCTCACCGGGCTCCACCGTTCGAGTGGTTCAGGTCCGGCACCTCGACGACGGGCACTCGACGGGGCCCTGGTGACCGGTGCCGGTCCCACACCGCCCAGGGCCGGTCACCCGTGCGGTTCATCTCCTCGAGCGTCGACCGCTCCTTGAGGGTGTCCATCGGCGCCCAGAACCCGCCGTACCGCGTCGCCCGGAACCGGCCGTCGTGGGCCGCACGGACGCACGCGTCCATGACGAGGTCCTCGCCCTCCCCCAGGTAGTCGAAGATCCCCTGCCGCAGCACGAAGTAGCCCCCGTTGATGCACATCTCCATCCCGGCGACGGGCTCGAGGTCCGTCATCCGCCCCTCGTCGTCGATCCGGACCACGTGGAACGAGTCTTGCGGCGGGACCGCGAGGAGGGTCCCGACGGCGTCGGTCGCGAGGAACTCGTCGACGATCTCGTCCATGGGCGCGTCCGTGAGCACGTCGCCGTAGTTGGCGAGGAAGACGTCGTCCCCGTCGAGGTACTGACGCACCCGGCGCAGCCGCTCGCCGATCGCCGTGTCCATCCCGGTGTCCACGAAGGTGATCCGCCACTCGCTGATGTCGCTCGACAGCAGCTCGATCTCCTCGCCACCCTTGGTGAGCACGAAGTCGTTGGAGTGGGTCTCGCGGTAGTTGAGGAAGTAGTCCTTGACGGCGTTCGCGCCGTACCCGAGGCACAGGATGAACTCCGTGTGCCCGAAGTGCGCGTAGTACTTCATGATGTGCCACAGGACCGGCCGCGAGCCGATCGGCATCATCGGCTTGGGCAGCGAGTCGGGGCCGGAGCGCATGCGCATCCCGAGGCCCCCGCAGAACAGCACGACCTTCATCGTCCACCTCCCGCGCCGACCATCGGCTCTCTCCGTCTGTCCAGGGCTTCCAGCACCGGGGCCGTGAGGTCCGCGTCGCTGCCGAGCCGCCATCGTGTGACGCCGAGCTCGGCCGACCAGGCCGCGACCTGCTCGGCGACGTCCTGCGCGCTGCCTCGCATCGACGCCGGTGAGTGGGTCACCGCGCCCGAGTCCACCGCCTCGGCGATCCAGCCCGACCGCGAGCCGCTGCCGTCGACCCGCACGTCGTGCACCGTCAGCTGGATCTCGGGCGCGGGCCGCCCCGCCTCGTCCGCGGCACGTCGCACGACCGCGATCTTCGCGCGGATCGCGTCGACCGTCACCTCCGCGGCGAGCGCGCCCGGGTCGTGGTCGGCCATCGCCGGGTGGACGCTCACGACGTCGGCCCGGGCACCGGCGAGACGGAGCATCCGGGGCAGCGAAGCGCCGATCCAGACGGGCACACCGCCAGGACGCGCCGGGGCAGGCAGTGCGTCCAGGCCCTCGACGTGGTGATGCACGCCCGCGTAGCCGACGGTCCCACCCTCGCGCCACCGTCGCAGGATCTCGAGGGTCTCGACCAGGCGCGCGGTGCGGACGGCCGGCGGGTCGAAAGGAAGCCCGCTCGCGGCGTAGTCGGCGGCGAGCCACCCGGCCCCGAGCCCCAGCGCGAACCGTCCCCCGCTCAGCACGTCGAGGGTCGCGGACGCCTTGGCGAGCCAGGCAGGCCGGTGCAGGTCGTTGACCAGGACGAGGGTGGCGAGGCCGATCGCGTCGGTGCAGCCGGCCGCCACCGAGATCGCGGTCCACGCGTCGAGCTGCCACCCCCCGGCCACGTGCTCCGAGACGGCGACCGTGTCGTAGCCCTGCGCCTCCGCGCGGCGCACCGCGTCCCGCCAGGCACCCGGCTCGGGGTCGAAGCGGGGCAGCGAGGCGATGAAGCGGAGCGTGCTGACATCCACGCGGGCACCTCGAGGACGGTCCGGACGACAAGACGTTGCAAGTCTCGGACCGGCGGCGCACCGGGCCAACGTCCCGCGTCCGAATTCATCCGGGATCGACCGCAACTTCACCCCCGTGCCCCATGCACGCTTTCGTACCGTAAGCGCATGCGCGTGACGACCACCCGGCTCGACGGCCCGCTGCTCTTCGTCCCTGAACCGCACCGCGACGAGCGTGGCCTGTTCACGCGCACGTTCGACGCCGACGACGCCCGCGCGGCCGGCCTCGACCCGGGCGCGTTCCTCCAGGACAGCCAGTCGCGGTCCGTCGAAGGCGTGGTGCGCGGGATGCACGGCCGGGTCGGCGGCGGGGAGGCGAAGCTCGTCCGGGTGGCGCACGGGGCAGTCCTCGACGTCGTCGTGGACGCGCGGCCGGCCTCGCCGACGTTCGGGCAGGTCGAGACGTTCCGCCTCGACGACACCGACTTCGTCACCCTCTACGTTCCGCGCGGCTTCCTCCACGGCCACCAGACCCTCACGCCGACGGCGGACGTCTGCTACCGGATCGACGCGCTGCACGACCCCACCGAGGACGTCGGCGTGCACTTCCTCGACCCGGACCTCGCGATCGGCTGGCCCGCGCCCGTGACGATCGTGAGCGAGCGGGACCAGGCCGCGGGCTCGTGGGCGGAGCTGGCGGCGCGGCTCACGGCGTGACAGGGGACGTCACCTCTCGGGGGCGCGGCTCGACGACGACCCATCGGCCGCCGTCCGCCTCGACGTCAGGCAGGGCGGCGCGGACCTCGTCGAGGAGGTCGGGGACGAACAGCAGCACCCGGTCGGGGCGCAGCGCCACGAGCTCCTCGGGCCCGACGATCGGCACCCGGCTCCCCGGCAGGGCACGCCCGTGCTTGGCGGCGGACGCGTCCCCGATCGCCACGAGGTCCTCCGGACCGACGCCCGCCACGCCGAGCAGCGCGACCGCACGGGACGCGGCGCCGTAGCCCGCGACCCGCAGGCCGTCGGCCCGAGCCCGGTCGAGGTAGGCGCGCAGGGCGGTCGCGGACTCCTCGACGTCGTCGCCGAGCTGTGCGACGCGCTCCGGGTCGGTGACCCCGGCGCGGCGCTCCTGCCGCACCACCCGGCGGACGAGGTCGCCGCCGGCCGCGTGCTCGTCGAGCGTCCGCGAGCCCGCCCGGGCGAACGCGACGACGACGGTCCCCCCGTACAGCCCGTACTCCCACGCGCCGACCGGCTGGAGCCCGACGTCCTGGGCCATGTCCACGAGGACGGGCACCGAGTAGTACGCGAAGTGCCCGTGCCGCAGCGCGTTCCAGGTGCCGTCCCGCAGGATCGTCGCGAGCGTGTGCACGTGGAGCGCCAGCACACCGTCGGGGGCGAGGCGCGAGAGCCGCAGCTCGAGCGCAGCCCGCTGGTCGGCGACGTGCATCATGCCGAGCGAGTCGACGACGAGGTCCGCCTGGCGTGGCGCGGCCGGGCCGACCTCGAGCCCGCGCTCGACGAGCCCGGCGTCCGCGAGGAGGCCCAGCCACGAGCCGCCGTGCGGGCTGGGGAACTCCGCCACGGCGGTCCCGGGGCGCGCGAGCCCGGCGCGGACGAGGTCCGACACCGCCTCCGCCGCCTGGTGCACGAGGGCGGCCGGCTCGACACCGCGCGGCTCCTCGGCGTCGGTCGGGTCGTCCTCGAGCTGCGCGAGGCCGCACGACCCGCACAGGACCATGCGCAGCGGGTACGCGGGGTCGGGCCGTGGGTCACCGGGCGCAGGGAAGTGGTCGGCCGCGGGCTGCTCCCCCAGGTCGAGCACGACGACGCCGACGTCGCCGCGACACCAGCGGCACCGCCAGCGCCGCGTCGGGCGCGTGTCCTCAGGCACCGGGCTCCACGACCTCGAGGTGCGGCAGCGCCACGACGAGCTTCCCGCCCCAGTCGGCCACGGACGCGAGCTGCGCGGCGATTTCCTTGCGCAGGTTCCACGGCATGATCACGACGTAGTCGGGCCTCGCGTCCGCGAGCGCCTCCACGGGGTGGACCGGGATGTGGGTGCCCGGCAGGAACCGGCCGTGCTTGTAGGGGTTCCGGTCCACGGAGAAGCGGATCAGGTCGGACCGGATCCCGCAGTGGTTGAGCAGAGTGTTGCCCTTGCCGGGCGCGCCGTAGGCGACGACGCTCTTGCCCTCGCGCTTGGCCTGGAACAGGAAGCCCAAGAGGTCCTCGCGGACCTTCTCGACCTGGTGCGCGAAGCCGTCGTGACCCTCGAGCGTGTCGAGCCCGGCGGCGGCCTCGTCGGCGAGGACCTTCGCGACGGCCGGTGACGGCGCGGGCGCGGTCTCGGTGGGCGCGGACCAGGTGCGCAGGGAGCCGCCGTGGCTGGGCAGCTCCTCGACGTCGACGACGGTCAGCCCGGCCGCGGCGAGCACGCGCTGCGTGGTGAGCAGCGAGAGGTAGGAGAAGTGCTCGTGGTAGATCGTGTCGTACTCGTTGCCGTCGATGAGGCGCAGCAGGTGTGGGATCTCGATGCTGACGCGGCCGTCGTCGGCGAGAAGGGCGCGCAGGCCCTTGCTGAAGTCGACGATGTCGGGCACGTGAGCGAAGACGTTGTTCGCGACGACGAGGTCGGCCTTGCCGTGCTCGGCGGCGACCGCGCTCCCCGTGGCCTCCCCGAGGAACTCCACGACGGTCGGGATGCCCTTGTCGATCGCGGCCTGCGCGACGTTCGCGGCGGGCTCGATGCCGAGGCAGCGGATGCCCTTCGCGACGACGTGCTGCAGCAGGTAGCCGTCGTTGCTCGCGATCTCGACGACGAACGCGTCCGGGCCCAGCCCGAGGTGCGCGACGGCGTCGTCGACGAAGCGGCGCGCGTGCTCGACCCACGAGTCCGAGTACGACGAGAAGTAGGCGTAGTCGCTGAAGATCTCCTCCGCCGGGATGTACGCGGGGAGCTGGACGAGCAGGCACTGCGAGCAGACGCGCACGTGCAGCGGGTAGAACGTCTCGCCCTGGTCGACCTGGTCGGCGGTGAGGAACGACTCGCAGGGCGGCGACATCCCGAGGTCCACGAACGTGTGCTCGAGCGGGGCGCCGCACAGGCGGCAGGCGGGCGCGCTCATCGGGGCTCCCCGCTCGCCGCGGGCGCGAGACGCAGGGTCTGGAGGTCGAGCCGGCCGGCGTCGGCGAGCTCCTGGATCTTCTTGAGCCGCACGAACCGCGGGCCCTCGAAGTCGTCCGTGGTCAGGCCGCGTTCCTGCGCGTGCTGCCAGATCTCGCGGATCCCGTCGGGCACGGTCCAGGCGGGCTGGTAGGCCGGCAGCGTCGAGCGGATCTTCGTGAAGTCGACCTGGTAGTTGCGCGTGTCGGGGCCGGCGCCCGCCGCGAACGTGACGGGCGCCCCGGTGATCTCGGCGACCTGGTTCGCGATCGTGCGGACCTGCACGACGTCTTCGTCGCGCCCGACGTTGAACGCCTGGTCGCGGACGACGTCGGCCGGAGCCTCGAGCACCGCGAGGAAGGCCCGAGAGATGTCCTCGACGTGGACGAGCGGCCGCCACGGCGAGCCGTCCGACTGGAGCCGGACCTCGCCCTGCGTGAACGCGGTGCCCGTGAGGTTGTTGACCACGATGTCCGCGCGCAGCCGCGGTGACGACCCGTACGCGGTCGCGTTGCGCAGGTAGCTGGGCGAGAAGCCGTCGTCCGCGAGCGGGGAGATGCCCTGCTCCGCGAGGACCTTCGACTCCCCGTACGGCGTTACAGGGTTGAACGCGCTCGTCTCGTCGACCGGCGCGTCACCGGCCGCCCCGTACAACGAGCACGACGACGAGAACAGGAACCGGGGCACGCCCGCCTCCTTCGCGACGCGTGCCATGTGGACCGCACCGTCCGCGTTGACCGAGTACGTCGCGCCCGGGCTGAGGTGCCCGATCGGGTCGTTCGAGATCGCCGCGAGGTGCACGACCGCGTCGAACCCCTCGAGGTCCTCCGGCCGCGCGTCGCGGATGTCACCGGTGCGCTGCTCGTAGTCCCCCGGCTGCGCACCGAAGTCGCAGCCGTCGTACCAGCCCACGTCGAGGCCCACGACCTCGTGCCCCGCGGCCTGCAGGAACGGCACCAGCACCGCTCCGATGTAGCCGCGGTCGCCGTCCACCAGCACTCGCATCGCCAGGCTCCGTCCCTCGTCGCGCACCCGTTCACGCCGACCGCCAACCTACCGGGACGCGGGCAGGCCGGAGGATGCCGGTGCGGGGTGATTTACCCGATCACCCGGTGGCGCAGCCACAGCCAGGGGGCTCGCGGTGCGAAGCGCGCGGCCCACACGAGGTCCCCGACGGCGGCACGGCGCTCCCCCGCCCCCCACGAGGCGCGAGCGGCCCGCGCGGCCGACCACGCGGCGAACCGGTCGTTCGCTTGGTCGCGCGCCGTGAGCGCCCCGGCGAGCGGCTCGTCCCCTGCCGCGCGAGCCTCCTCGCGGTGCCGTCGGACGATCACGCGGATCGCGTCGGCCAGGGCGCGGTACCGCCGGGTCGTGTTGCCCTCGTGGTACCGGTAGTCGACGAGCGGCTCCGGGACGAGCACGAGCGTGCCGCGGGCGGCGACCCGCAGCACCAGGTCCAGGTCTTCCGCGAGGCGCATCAGCGGGTCGAACCCGCCCGCGTCGTCGACCGCCGACCGGCGCAGCACGAGGTTCGGCAGCAAGATCCCGCCCAAGCCGCGCGCGATGTCGAGCCGGGAGGCGACCGCGACCTGGTCAGCCTCCACGAGCACGGCGCCGTCGGCGTCGACGGTGCGCATCCCGCAGTAGGTCGCGACGACCCGGGGGTCCGCGAACGGCGCCATACCGAGCTCGAGACGGCGCGGGTCCCAGCGGTCGTCGTCGTCCAGGAAGGCGACGAGCTCGCCCCGTGCCGCGGCGAGCCCGCGGTTCCTCGCGGCCGAGACTCCCGTCGACGCACCCCGCACGACCCGGATCTCGGGGAACGGCCGCAGCATCTCGACCAGGGCGGCTGGGTCCGGGACGCCGTCGTCGACCAGGACGCACTCCACAGCCCCGTAGGTCTGGGCGCGCACCGAGCGCAGGGCCTCCTCGAGAAACGGCCCGCCGCGGTTCGTGCACACGATGACGCTCACGACCGGGCGCCGCGGCGGCTCGCCGAGCGGCTCCCTCTCGGGCGGGGGGTTGCGGTCGTTCACGTCGCTGCCTTCACCGTCCGTGGTCCGAGGTCGTCCGCGGTCCGGGCGGACCCGGCTCGCACCCGGGCTGACGGGAGCCCAGGACCATGCGCGCGTAGCGATGGATCAGCGCACGCTGAGCACGACCCAGCCTGCGGGAGATCGCTTCCCGATCGATGATCTGCCACAGGTCGCACGGGTTCGGCTCGGCGGAAGACGCCCAGCCGAACTCCCGGCGCATCATCGCACGGTGGGACTCGGACACCATGCCCGCAGCTCCGGCCCGCCCGAGGAACTCGCCTCCCGAGCTGACCTGGCCCGACCCCACGCGGTAACCGAGCACCGGCACGGCGCCCCTCCGGATGCGCCCGCCAGCCGCGAGCACGCGGAGCTGGAGGTCGTAGTCCTCCGCGATCGACCCGTCCCGATACCCTCCGACCTCGACCAGGGCCTCGCGCCTCGCGTACATCGTGGGGTGGGACAGCAGGCTCCCGAGCATCAGGTGGAGCGGCGCGGCGGCCACCGAGATGGGCACGGGCAGCGAGGGCCGGAGATCACGCGCGCGCCGGCCGAACGACACGATCGGCGAGAAGAGAAGATCGGCGTCCCCGAGCTCCCGCCGCTGGGCCCAGAACCTCCACGGGAAGGTGACGTCGTCCGCGTCCATGATCGCGACGAACGCGCTGTCCGACTCGTCGAGCAGCCGCTGCCGAGCGGCGGTCCAGCCGAGGCTGCGAGGAACGCTGCCGAGCACGACGCGAGGATCCTGGACCGAGGCCATGACCGCGTACGTCCCGTCGCTCGACCCGTCGTCGAGGACGCGGAGCTCCGCGTCGCGCGGCATGGCACGAAGCGTCGACCTGAGTGCCAGACCCACCGTGTCCTGTGCGTTCTTGGCGCACAGCAGAACCGTCATGGCTGGCACTTCGGCGGCCTCTTTCCTTGGTCGTGACCGGCCCGCACCACGGCGCGAACCGAGAGCGGCGAGAACCCAGGGCGAGCGAGCAGTAGTCTGCCCCGACCCGGGACGAGCCGGACGGGACCGAGCGGGTGATCTTCGCCGTCCCGTGCCGGCCCCGCGAGCCCGTGCGGCAGAATCTGCCGCATGAGGGTCCTGCGCGTCTCGCACAGCGCGGTCGTCGACGCGTGGCGTGAGCGCGAGCGGGAGCTGCGCCGCCGCGGCGTGGGCGTCCGGCTGGTGTCCGCGCGCGCATGGGACGAGGCGGGCCGCGTCGTACCGCTCGTACCCCGTCCGGGCGAGGACGTCGTCGGCGTCCGGACCTTCGGCACGCATCCCGCCCTGTTCCTGTTCGACCCGGTCGGTCTGTGGCGCGAGCTGGGTCGCGACGTCGACGTCCTCGACGTCCACGAGGAGCCCTACGCGCTCGCGACCCTCGAGGTCCTGACGCTGCGCCGTCTGCGGCGCCTCCTGACAGGCAGGCCGCGACACCTCGCGCCGTTCGCCCTGTACTCGGCCCAGAACATCGAGAAGCGCTACCCGCCCCCGTTCCGCTGGTTCGAGCGAGCCGCGCTGCGCCGCGCGGCGGCGCTGTCCGTGTGCAACGTGGCGGGCGAGATCGCCGTCCGCAAGGGCTTCCGAGGGGTCGTCCGGCGGATCCCGCTCGGCTTCGACCCTGACGTCTTCCACCCCGCCGCCCCCCGGCAGGCCGGCCCGGTGGGGAGCCCGGTGCGTGTCGGGTACGCCGGCCGCCTGGTCGAGCACAAGGGCGTCCGCGTGCTCCTGGAGGCCGTCGAGACGTCGGACGAACTCCGGCTCGACCTCGTCGGCGACGGCCCCCTCCGCGACGAGGTCGCCGCCCGGGCGGCCCGGTCGGACGGACGCATCACGGTCCAGCCGAGCACGGACGCGCCCGGGCTCGCAGCGTTCTACCGCTCGGTCGACGTGCTCGCAGTCCCCTCCCTCGTGACTCCCGGCTGGGTCGAGCAGTTCGGCCGCGTCGTCGTCGAGGCGATGGCCTGCGGGACACCCGTCGTGGCGACCTCGACCGGTGCGCTGCCGGACGTCGTCGGCGACGCGGGGCTGCTCGTCCCGCCCGACGACGCCGCGGCCCTCCGCGCCGCGCTCGAGCGCGTGGGGCGCGAGCCGGCGCTCGCGGACCGGCTGCGTGCGGCGGGGATCGAGCGTGCGACGTCGTGCACGTGGGCGGCCGTCGCGGACGACTACGAAGTCATGTACAGATCGATGCTGGGCGACCGTACGGATGTCCGGGACGGCGCGGCCGGCCCGCGTGCGAGCGGGGCCGGTGGGCGGGACGTCGAGGTCGTCGTCGTCGCCTACCACCGCCCCGACCTCCTCGCGCGGGCCCTCGCGCCGGTCGCCGGCCGCTTCCCCGTGACCGTCGTCGACAACTCCTCCTCCCTCGACGTCGCGAAGGTCGCCGCCGACGCCGGCGTCCGCTACCTCGACCCGGGCCGCAACGGCGGCTTCGCGGCCGGCGTCAACCACGCGCTCGGCGACCGGCTCGCGCCCGACGCGGACGTCCTGCTGCTCAACCCGGACGCCGTCGTCGCGCCCGACGACGTCCGGCGTCTGTCCGACGCCCTCGCCGCCGACCCGCGGCTCGCGAGCGTCGGCCCGCGCCAGGTCGACGACGACGGCGCTCCCGCCCGCGTCGCGTGGCCCTTCCCCACGCCCGGCGGCGCGTGGCTCGAGGCCGCGGGGCTCGGGCGGCTGCGCACGCGCGAGGACTTCGTCATCGGCTCGGTGCTGCTCCTGCGCGGCGAGGCCCTCGCCGACGTCGGGCCGTTCGACGAGACGTTCTTCCTCTACGCCGAGGAGACCGACTGGGCGCGGCGGGCCGCCTCACGCGGCTGGCGCCACGCCGTCGTGCGGGACGCCGTCGCGACGCACGCGGGTGGCGCCACGAGCTCGGACGAGACGCGGCGCGAGCGGACCTTCCACGCGTCGCAGGAGCGCTACTACCGCAAGCACTTCGGACGGCTCGGCTGGCAGGCGGCGCGGGGAGCGGCGCTCGCCGGGTCGGCCGTGCGCGGCGTGGTGCTGCCGGGCGAGCGGGGTGCGGCCGCCCGTCGGCGTGTCGTCCTGTACGCCCGAGGCCCGGCAGCCGAGCAGCACCGCGCGAACGGCGCGCCATGAGCCACAGCACCGGCACCGGCACCCGCACCTGGCACGCGTCCGTCCTGACCCGCGCGACGGTGGGTAGGCGGTGGTTCTCCGCCGCCTTCGGCGCGGTGGCGGTCCTCGCCCTGCTCGCCGCGATCGGCGTCGCAGTGCCGGACTACGGCGTGTACGCGCTCGCTGCCGCAGTCGCCCTGCTCATCACGGGGGCGACCGTCTACAACCCGGCGGCGATCCCCGTGCTCGCCATGCCCGCGCTCGTCGTGGTGCAGCGCGTCGGGGGCGCGAGCACCAACCTCTCCTTCAGCGACTTCGCCCTCTTCGGTGCGTTCTGGGCTGCCCTGCTGCTCGGCCCCCGGCCCTGGTCGCGTCCGATGCGCAGCCTCCTGTGGCTCTCCGCCTTCTACCAGGTCGCGACCCTCTTCACCGTGATCGCCAACCCGTACCGTGCCAACACCGTCGAGTGGTTCCACGCGTGGTTGTCCGTCGGCGGCGCGCTCGTCGTGGGCTGGGCCGTCGGGCGGTCGGGGCACGCGCGCCTCGGCGTCGGCCTCTACCTCGGAGCGTGCGGCATCCTTGCGGCCGCCACCTGCGTCCAGGGGCTCACCCAGCTCGCCCAGGGCAACACCGCCGCTGTCTTCCTGAGCTGGCCGTACGGCATGCACAAGAACTTCGTCGGCGACGTGCTCGGCATCGCGGCCCTCGTTGTGTACGCCCGACCACCGTGGCTCGGCCTGTCGCGCAAGGTCGCGTATCCCGCGTTCTGGCTGTTCGTCCTCGCGATCGCCGCGACGCAGTCACGCCAGGCGATCGTCGGGCTCGGGCTCCTCGTCCTCGTGGTCGCGCTGCGCCGCGGCCAGGGTGTCCGGCACACGAAGCTCGTGCTCCTCGCGATCATCCCGGCCGGGTTCTTCGTCGTGCAGGTGCTCGTCGATCAGCTGAGCTCGGGGAACCAGTTCAACTCGGCCTACCAGCGGATCAGCTGGTACCAGGACGCGCTCGTGGTGTGGAACCTCAACCAGTGGTTCGGCGCCGGGCTGCGGTGGTGGTACTCGGGACGCACCCCGTACTCGTTCCAGCCGCCCAACGCGGAGCTCGAGGTGTTGTCGTCGGCCGGAACCGTGGGTCTGGTCGGGTTCCTCGTCCTGATGCTCGGCGCGCTCGTCGTGGTCTGGCGGATCTCGCCCGCCTACGGGACCCTGGCGTTCGCCGTGATCGCGTCCCGCCTCGTCCAGGGGCAGCTCGACCTCTTCTGGGTCTCGGTACAGACCTCGGTGCCCTTCGTCATCGCGGGCGTGTGCGTGGGCGCGCTCGCCCGGCACGAGGCCGCGCCACCGCAACCGGACGACGGCGCCGAGCGCGAGGGCCCACCTGTCGCGACCGACGAGCGCGCGTCCGCGAGCCCGGTCGCCGCATGAGGGTCCTCCACGTCGTCGACTCGGACGCGTTCGCCGGCGTCGAGCGGCACGTCGCCAGGCTCGCCCGAGCCCAGGCCGCCGCGGGGGACCGCGTCCACGTGCTCGGGGGCGCTGTCGACGCGATGCGCGCCGAGGCCGGCCCTCGCGTCGCCGTCGAGCCGGTGCAGGGGCTGCGCACGACCGCGCGGGCCGTCGCGCGGCTCGGGTGCACCGCGGACGTCGTCCACGTCCACATGACAGCGGCCGAGGTCGCGGCGTCGCTCGCCGGGCCCCTGGCTGCGCTGCGCGGGCGGCGGCTGGCGCCCGTCGTCGCGACACGTCACTTCGCGCGTCCTCGGGGCTCGGGCCGCCTCGGTCCTCTGACCGCCGCGATCGCCCGCCGGCCCGTCCGGGCGCAGCTCGCGATCAGCGCCTACGTCGCCGCGCACGTCGACGGCGCCTCCGTCGTCGTCAGCCCGGGCGTCGACACGGCGGGCGACGCCCCACCGGCGTCCGATCGCGCCAGCGTCGTCCTCCTGGCGCAGCGGCTCGAGGCGGAGAAGGACGGCGACGTCGCTCTACGAGCGTTCGCGGCGTCGGGCCTGGCCGCCGGCGGCTGGGAGCTCCACGTCGCAGGCGACGGCGCCCTCCGGGCTGACCTCGAGGACCTCGCAATGCGGCTCGGGATCGGCGCCGCGACGCGCTTCCTCGGGCACCGGGCTGACGTGCCCGACCTGCTCGACCACGCCGCCCTGCTCCTCGCGCCTTGCCGCATCGAGGGTCTCGGGCTGAGCGTGCTCGAGGCGATGGCGCGGGGGCTGCCGGTCGTCGCGGCGGACGCGGGCGGACACACCGAGCTGCTCCAGGGCCTCCACGGCGCGTGCCTCGTCGCCCCCGGCGACCCCGACGATGCCGCCCGCGCGCTCCGCGTTCTCGCCGCCGACCCGGCAGCCCGCGACGCCTACGGGGCGGCCGAGCAGCAGCGCCAGCGCCACACCTTCACGCTCGAGAACCAGGTACGGCACACCGAAGCGGTCTACCGTACGGTGCTGTGACCGCACCCCCGTCCGCGCCCGCGCCGACACCGCCGTCCGCCGCCGCGCCAGGTGAGTCCCTGATCGTCGTGTCGCTCGAGCCGTGGGACGAGGTGTGGCGGCGCAACCAGTACCTCGTCACCGAGCTGCTCCGCGCCGATCCGGCGCTCACCGTGCTGTTCGTCGAGCCGCCCGCCGACGTCACGTACGCCGCCCTGCGCCGGACGACGCCGCGCCCCGGGCGCGGACTTCGGCACGGCCCCGCCCTGGACGGCGTCGGGCCGGACCGCCTGTGGCTGTACGAGCCGACCAAGACGCTCCCCCGCAAGGTCGCCCCCCGCTACGACGACCGCCGCGCGCACCGGGTGCTCCGCGCCGCCCGGCACGCCGGGCTCGCCGACCCCACGCTCTGGGTCAACGACGTCGGCGGCGCGGCGCTCCTCGACGAGCGCCTGCCGACGCTCTACGACGTCACCGACGACTGGCTGGCTGCGGCCCGCACGCCCGACGAGACGGACCGGCTCACACGCGCCGAGGGCGCTCTCCTCGCGCGCGCCGACGTCGTCACCGTGTGCTCGCCCGCGCTCGGCGCCTCCAAGGGCGCGGGTCGGCCGGCGGGCGCGCCCGCGCCCGTGCTCGTCACCAACGGCGTCGACGCGGCGCGCTACCGCGACCCCGTCGCCCGTCCGCACGACCTCCCCCCGGGACGCACGGCCGTGTACGTCGGGACGCTCCACGCGGACCGGCTCGACGTCGATCTGTGCGTCGCCACCAGCCAGGCCCTCGACGGCGACGGGACGCTCGTCCTCGTCGGCCCCGTCGCGCTCGAGGCCGACGACGTGCGCCGGCTGCGCGAGGCCGAGGTGGTGCTGCTCGGGCCCCGCCCGCGCGACGCCGTCCCCGCTTACCTGCAGCACGCCGACGTGCTGGTCGTGCCGCACGTCGTCGACGCCTTCACCGACAGCCTGGACCCGATCAAGCTCTACGAGTACCTCGCGGTCGGCCGGCCGGTCGTCTCGACGCCGGTCGCCGGGTTCCGCGACGCCGCGGCACCCGTCACGGTCGCGAAGGGCGCCGAGTTCGCGACGGCCGTCGTCGACAGCACCGCGGGGCCTCGCGTCGCCGCCGTCGAGCCGCCCGCCGACCTCCCGACGTGGCCGCGTCAGGCCGAGCTCATGCGCGACGCGCTCCGCGACGCGCGGCGACGGTCCGCCACGTCGCGGTGACGGTCGCCGCGGCGCGCGCGACCGGGAACCGCTCGAGCGCGGCGTCGTAGGCCGCGACCGCCCGCGCCCGGCTCGCCGCTGGGTCGTCGAGCACCCCGACGACCGCCGCCGCGAGCGCGTCGCTGTCGCCCGGCGGGACGAGGACCCCGAGCGGGCCGTCGTCGCCGCGCAGGATCTCGGTCACGCCGCCCGCGTCCGCCGCGACGACGGGGACCCCGCGGACCATGCCCTCGACGACCACCTGCCCGAACGGCTCCGGGACGGGCGACGCGTGCACGAGGACGCTCAGCCCGTCGAGGACCGCTGCGACGTCGTCGACGTGCCCGACGACCTCGACCGCGTCGCCGAGGCCCAGCCGGGCGATCTCGGCCGTCACGTCGGCCGCGTAGTCCTCGCCCCCGAAGAGCGGCGCCCCCACGAGCCGGAACCGGGCGCCCGGGTGCGCGGCCAGCACGGCCGGCACCGCGCGCACGAGCTCGAGCTGCCCCTTGGTCGGGCTGATCCTCCCGACGAGCCCGACCACAGGAGGGCTCGGGTCGACGCGCTCGCGGGCACCGTCCGGCCGGACCTGTTCCGGGGCGAACCCCGGGTAGGCGACGACGGCGCCCGGCGGCAGGGTGGCAGCGGTCGCCTCCGAGTTCGCGACCACGGCGCGCGGCACGCGCTCGGCGAGCCACCGGAACACCCTCGCCACACGAGCGGGAAGGTAGTCGTCCGCGACCCGGTCGTGGACGTGCCAGACGACGGGGGCCCGCGCCACCGCGGCAGCGACCGAACCCAGCACGTCGGCCTTGAGCGACTGCGTGTGCACGACGTCGGGCCGCAGCGTCCGGAGCCGCCGCGCGAGGCGCCACACGAACGGCACGGCGGCCCACGCCGACCGGACGCTCGCCCACGCGCCGAGCGTGTCGCGCGACCGACCGCGGACGCCCTCGCCGAGCCGGACCACCTCCACGGGCGTGCCCCCGTCCCGGAGCCGCCCGACCAGCGGCCCGTCGGCGAAGACGATCACCCGGACCCGGACCTCGGCCGGGTCGAGCGCCTCGCACAGGCGCGCCAGCGCGAGCTCGCCTCCCCCGAGGTCCGCCGTGTGGTCGAGGACGACCACCCGCAGCCGGGCGTCCGACGGGATCGGCCGGCTCACCGCGCGTCAGGCGCGGACGGCTGGTCCGTCGTGTCCTCGACGACGGCGATCGCCCCGGTCTTCGGGCGGCCCTGCACGGGGCTCCACGCCGGCTGGATCCTCGGTCGGCCCTGGCGCAGGCTCGGCGGTGCGGTGCGGACCGAGCCCGTCGTCGCGGGAACCGGCCGGGCAGCCGCGGGGGCGGCGGGCGCGGCGGGACGGGCTGGGGAGCTCGTGCCCGCCGGGGCTCCTGCGGGCCTCGTCGCAGCGGGCGGCTGCGCGGGCGAGGCGGACGTGGGGCCGGACGAGGCCGACGCGGGCGTGGGCTGCGGACCGCTCGGCTGGTGCCGGACGGGCTGGGACCGGAGGGGCTCCGGCCCGGCGGCCGGCTCACGCGACCCGAGCGCGGTCCGGCGCTCGGCACGTGACACGCCCGTGGGCGCCGAGGGCTCGGCGGCCCCCTGCGCCGGCGAGGATGCCTGCGCCGTCGAGCCGGCGGGTGCCGCGACCGGCGCTCCGTTCGACCCGCCCGCAGGGGCTGCGGAGGCCTCGCCGTACGTCGCCGCGTACGCCATGCGCCGGCTGCCCTGGACACCGGCCACCGCGAGCCCGGACAGGTGGACGTGGTTGACGCGCAGGCGCTTGACGGCCTCCGCGAGCACGAGCTCGTCGGTTTTCCCGACGCTCGCGACGAGCACGACGCCGTCCGTGTAGCTCCCGAGGATCGTCGCGTCGGCGGCTGCGAGCACGGGCGGCGCGTCGATGACGAGCACGTCGGCCTGGCCGCGCAGCGACGCGACGAGCTCGCGTGCCTGCGCCGTCGCGAGGTAGTCGGCCGGGTCGAGCGGCTGCTCGGGCACCGGGAACAGCGACAGGTTGGGCACACGCGTGGGACGCAGCGCCCGCGGGTCGCCGGTCCAGCCGTCGGGTGCCGGAAGGATCTCGTCGAGCTCGGGCCGGCGCATGTCGCCCGACATCGCGATGGTGCGTCGCCCGGACAGGGCCCACGAGGCCGCAAGGTTGGCCGCGATGAAGGAGCGGGGAGCGCTCGGGTCCGCGGCCGTGACGACGACGGCGATCTGGTCCCGGTGCGCCGCGGACACCTGCACGGCCGTGCGCAGCTCGCGAATCGACTCGGTGTACGGCGTGGCGACACGGCTCGCGACGGGCAGGTGCCCGTGGTGGGTCGCGTCCTTGAGGGCTCGCTTCACGCCGTCGATCTCGGCCAGGACCGGCGCCTCCGCGATCTCCGCGGCCTGCCCCACCGTCCGCAGCCTGAAGTCGACACCACGCCGGGCGAAGGCCAGCCCGACGCCCGCAGCGAGGCCCGCGAGGAACGAAATTGCCAGAACGCTGTCCCGCCCGAGGCCGAGGGGCACGCCGGCGGTCGCGGGCTTGGCGATCTGTCCGGGCGGGCTGAGCGAGCCGTACGCCGACCAGGTCCGCGTGAGGGAGTTGAGCGTATCGGTGCCCGAGCTCTGCAGTGCCTTCGCCTTGGGGTCGTTCTTGTTCTTCCGCAGCGTCGCCTGCGCGTCGGTGATCTGCTTGCTGGCCGCGTCCATCTGCTTGGACACCTTGTCGGCCTGTTGGCCGACGACCGTCGGCAGGTACGCGACGTACGCCTTCGCGAACGCGTTGGCGAGCGCTCCGGCGCGGACCGGCCCGGCGTCCTTGGCCTGGATCGTCATGACCAGCGTCTCGGCGTCGTAGGTCGCGGTCACGCGCGACGCGAGGTCTCGCGGCTCGGCGCCGCCGCCGACGTCCTGGGCCGCGGCCTGCGCGACGGGTGTGGACGTCACGAGGGTCGGGTCGGTGTTGGCCGTCACGGCCGAGCCGCCCTGGTCGCCGCCGCTCTGCACGGAGGCGAGCTGCACGGTCGCCGTGCCCTGGTACGTCGTGACCTGGCGGTTGAGATACAGGACGGCCGCGACCATGACGATCACGACGGCCGCCAGCACGTACCACTTGCCGTCCCACACCGTACGCAGGAACTCGCGGACCGTCACGCGCCGCCTCGCCTTCTGGAGCCTCTCGACGAGCCCTCGCGGCCCCGTCTACCCATCATGACGCTCGTGCTCCACGATCGTGCGGATCCGGTCCAGAAATCGCCCGGTCCCGAAGCGCGCCACGTGGTCCGCGAGCGCCTGATCATCCCACGCCGTCCTGGCGGCTTCCTCGATCGCGCGCGCGATCTCCACAGGATCCGGCTGGTCGAAGAAGGTGCCGGTCACGCCGTCGGCGACAGTGTCGAGGTAGCCGCCGTCGCGCAGGACGACGGCGGGTGCCCCGAAGGCCCCGGCTTCGAGCGGCGAGAGCCCGTAGTCCTCGTAGGACGCGGCGACGAGCGCGCCCGAGCTCGCGTACAGCCAGCGCAGCGACGCGTCGTCGACGCGGCCCAGCAGCCGCACCCGGGGCTCACCCGCCCCGTCGGGGTTCCCGGTCGCTCCCCCGCCCGACGCCGGCACGGTCCCCGCGGCCCGTGCGAGCCCCTCGAGGCGCGCCCGGTCGGGACCGTCGCCGACCACGACGAGGCGCCGGTCCCCCAGCTCGCGCACGGCACCGATCACGGCATCCACGTTCTTGTACGGGAGGAGCCGGGCCACGCACAGGAGGAAGCCCGGGGCGACGCCGTCGACCGGGCGGGAGGCGCCGTCGTCGGGCAGGAGGGCCGGAGGCGGCGGGACGACCTCCGCCTCGATGCCGTAGGCGGCCCGGACCGCACGAGCGGTCACCGTCGAGTTGGCGAGGTAGCGGTCGGCGTGGTTCGCGGCGCGCCGGTCCCACGCACGCAGGGACGGGCCCAGGACGCCCAAGGTGCCGCCGGCGACGGCGCGACGGACCTTGTCAGCCGCACGGGCGCCCTCCTCCCCCGACAGGTAGCGCTCCCGCTGGTAGAGCCAGCGCGCGGGCGCGTGACAGTAGACGACGGTGCGGCGCGCCCCGCGGTAGCCGTGCGCCCAGCCCGTCGAGCTCGCGAGCAGGACGTCCGCGTCGACCCGCTGCACGCCGACCGCGGGCGCGAGGAAGGGCAACGCGTAGTGGTGGTGGCGCCGCAGGTACCCGACGCGGTCGAGCGGGCCCGTCCGAACGTCGAGCTCGGCGAACTCCGGGAACGTCGCCGCCGGGTCGTACAGGGTGGTGTAAAGGGGCGCGCTGGGGAACGCGCGCGCCAGCAGCAGCGCGACGCGTTCGGCGCCGCCGCGCTGGGTGGCGTAGTCGTGCGCGAGCGCGACGTCTGCGGTCATGCGAACCCCCTGGGAGCGGCGTCCACGAGCCGCGGGCACGGATCGCTACGCCTTCGTGTGGAACTTCCCCTGCGCGGCGAGCAGGCCCTGCGTGAGCACCATCTCGACGGCGTCCGCGGCGTCGTCGAGCAGGAACGGGAGCTCCTTCTTCTCTGCCGCGGAGAAGTCCTTGAGGACGTAGTCTGCCGCGTCCATGCGCCCCGGTGGGCGTCCGACGCCCACTCTCACCCGCACGTAGTCCTTGGTGCCGAGCGCCTTGGTGGTGTCGCGCAGGCCGTTGTGGCCGCCCTCGCCGCCGCCGATCTTCAGCTTGAGGTCCCCGAACGGGATGTCCATCTCGTCGTGGACCATGACGACGTTCTCGGCCGCGACATCGTAGTAGCGCGCGAGCGCGCTCACGGCGCCGCCGGACGTGTTCATGTACGACGTCGGCTTGGCGAGCACGACGCGCGGCCCCGGCGCTCCCCCGGGCGCGGTGCCGAGCCGACCCTCGGCCGCGAGGGCGAGGCCGTGCGAGCCCTTGTGCGCGGCGAACGTCGTGCCGACGCGGCGCGCGAGCTCGTCGAGCACCATCTGGCCGACGTTGTGACGGTTGCCCGCGTAGCGGGACCCGGGGTTCCCGAGCCCGACGACGAGCCAACGGTCCGCCATGCGTGATCCTCCTGGTCGCTGCGTGTGGATGCCTGTCCGGACGCCCCGTCTGCCCGGGACGCACGACGGCGCCCGGCCCCTCGCAGGGTACCGGGCGCCGTCGGGCGTGGTGCGTGAGAGCGGGTGGCTCAGGCCTCCGCGGACTCCTCGGCGGCGGCCTCGGCGGTCTCGCCCTCGGCGCCCTCCTCGGTCTCCTCCGGCTCGGCCGCGCGGACCTCGCTGACGGCGACGACGAGCGTCTCGGCGTCGGACAGCAGCGTCGCGCCCTTCGGGAGGGTGATCTCGCCGGCGTGGACCTTCGCGCCGTCCTCGAGACCCTCGATCGAGACGGTGACCGACTCGGGGATGTGGGTGGCCTCGACCTCGAGCTGGAGGTGCGTGGCGTCCTGCAGGTGCGTGGTGCCGGGGGCCGACTCGCCCTCGACGACGACGGGGACCTCGACGGCGATCTTCTCGCCGCGCTTCACGATGATGAGGTCGACGTGCTCGATGACGTTCTTGACCGGGTCGCGCTGGACCTCGCGGGCGATCGCGAGCTGGTCCTTGCCCTCGACGTCGATCTCGAGGAGGGCGTTCGAGTGCTTGAGCGCGAGCATGGTGTCGTGGCCCGGGAGGGCGACGTGTACCGGCGCGGAGCCGTGGCCGTAGAGGACGGCGGGGACCTGGCCGGCGCGACGCAGGCGGCGGGCGGCACCCTTGCCGAACTCGGTGCGGGTCTGGGCGACGAGCTTCGTCTCGGACATGAGGTTCTTCTCTCCAGTGCTGAGCGGGCCGACCGCCAGTGGGGTGCGGACGGCGTCGTCCGTCAGGGGGTTGCCGGGCCGGAGCACCGACCGGAGCGTGAGCTTGAGAGGGCTGCCCGGTGCGGTCCTGCACGGTCCGTCCTGGCGGACGGGCGGCTGCATCGGCGCGGGACGCATGACGGACGCGCGCGTGCACGCCGCCTGTGTCGATCACGGACGCCGGAGAGCCCCGCACAGTTCCGGGGAAATCCGATGTTGTGGATGACGGGCGCTTCTCGCTCTCGCGAGCTGCCGGCCCGTCAGACGTCCCTCGCCGAGGCAACCTCACCAGGGTACCCGCCCGACGGCGCCAGACGAAACCGGTCAGCCGGCCCCGCAGCCCAGTCGCCCGGATCGCTTCGACGGCGGGCCCCCGGGGTACCGGGGCACCCCTGCGTATCAGAGCCGGGCCGCGCACGCTCCGTCCTGGTGAGCAGCGACGCTCCTCGTCGCGACTCCGTCCGCCCCCCGGAGGTTCCGATGGCGACGATCCTCGACCGGCCGCAGGCTCCGGCCTGGTCCCCGCCCGGCGCGAGGGCCAGCGGCCCGTCCGACGCGGCGGGCACGACCCCGGAGTCCCTCCTCGACCAGTGGCAGTCCTTCGTCACGCACGACCTGGCGCCGCTGGGCCGCGTGGCGCTCTCGACCCTGGTCGTCCTCGCGGTCCTCGCCGGGCTCGCACGGCTGCTCGTGGTCGTCGCACCCGACTGGCCGACGGTGCACCGCCGGGGAGCCATGGCGACGGCCGCGGGCGTCCTCGGCGCCGGGGCGGCGGCCGTGCTCACCTTCGGGGTCGCCGCGCGGGGCGGGCGGGCGGTGCCGGCCGGGCTCGCGCTCGGGGCCGGCGCGGTCGTCCTGGGCGCGTGGTGGCTCGCGACGCGCCTGCGCCTCACCGTGAGCGTCACGGCCCGCGACGGCTCCGACTCGAAGGCGTCGTCCGCACACATCGTCGCCCTTCTCGCCGACCTCGGCGCTACCCCGCCGCGCGGGCTCGAGCTGCCCCGCGGCTCGGACGTCAGCAGCCTCACGGGCGCGATCGGGGAGCTCCCGCAGGGCAAGCTCGCCCAGCTCGCCCTCGGCCTCGTCCAGAACGTGCTGGGGTCGTCGCCCTGGCGCGCCCTGGTCGACGTCGTCGACCCGGACACGCTTGCCGTCGCCGTGACGCGCAACGGGCGACAGAAGGGCGCGGCCGTGGTCGACCGCACGGTGCTGCGCGTCGGGGGCGACCTGCACCGCTTCGCGGCGGCCGTCGTCGTGACGACGTTGGCCCGCGCCTACCCGGACGACTTCCGCGGCCTGTGCGGCGCGACCGACTGGCGCAGCCTCGGGCTGCACTACGTCGCGACGACGGACTTCCAGGACGACCGGGCCGAGCAGCGCCGGATCCTCGCTCGCTCCCTCGAGCGCGATCCCGGCAACTGGCTGGCCCAGCTCGCCTACCACAACGTGACGATGCGGTACGGGGACGACCCGGATGTGCTGCGCGCGTACCGCTCCTGGTTGACGGAGGTCCTCCGCCGCCGGCTGGGCGGCCCCGGCGAGCGTTCCCTCGCGCTGCGCGCCCTCTACACGAGGCTCAGCGTGGACGTGAACGCCGCGTTCGCGGAGAGCACCCCGGGGCCCGACGGCGCGATCAGCGGGGTGACCCTCGGAGCCCAGGACCTGAGCGACGCCGCCGAGCTCGTCGCGGCGCTCGACGCGCTGGACCCGTCGAAGCGCCCGCCGGCACGCTGGTGGCGCGGGCGGTCGACGTCCGCGGCCGGCGAGCCCGCCCCCGCGCTGGCCGACGACCTGCGGGCGTGCGCGGCTCCGCTCGTGCGCCTCGTGGCCGACCGGGTCGACCCGGAGGCCTCGGACCCCGTGCGGATCGGGCGTGGGGACGTCTGCGACCTGAGCGGCCTCGGTGCTCGCCAGTCCGACGGATGCCTGCCGGACTCCGACCAGCGCACGGCCTCGGACGGCGCCGCACGCAGCCCGAAGGGCTACTACACGCTCGCGTGCGCGATCGCGACCTACTGCGACACGCCGTCAGCCTTCATGATCGACCGCGCCGTGGGCGCGTTGCGGCTCGCCGCCGGCGCACCCTCGCTGCGGGACTGGATGTGGCGGGACCCCCAGCTGCGTGCCCTGCGGACGACGGCCACGTTCCGTCGGGCGTTCGGAGCCGCCCCGAGGACCGACCTCCTGGCCCTTCCGCTCCTCCTCCCCTTCGCCGACGCGCTCCGGCGCGCGGCGCTCACCTCCGTCTCGGCGATCCGGCGCACCGGCGCGCGCGACCTCGTGCTCCAGCTCGGTGCCGCGCCGTCCGAGGTCCAGGCCGTCCAGGGACTGGCCGCGCTCGCCCAGTCCCTCCTCGACGACGCCGAGCTCGGACGGTGGGCCGTCGAGGTCCTGCACGAGCTCGGGGCGAGGGGGATCGTGTCCACCCGAGCGCTCGTCGAGACCGTGAGCGCGGACGAGGCGCGGGAAGATCTCGTCGAGACGGTCGTCACCGCCGTCGTCGCACGCACCGCACCGCTCGGCGCCTCCGACGCCGTCGAGCTCCGGGGTGGGCTCGACCGGTGGACGCACCGGGTCGTCGCACTCCACCTCGTCGTCGACGACTCCACGGCGCTCGAGGCCATGGCCGGCCACGCGTGACGCGGCGCGGTCGGGCGGGCGGCGGGCGGGGCAGCGACCGCGGAGGGTCCGTCAGTCCGCGAACGCCCAGCGGACGGTGACCGACGCCCCGACCTCCTGCTGGCCCGGTTCGACGACGAACGCCGCCGCCCGGAGCGCGCCCGGCGGCGGGGAGCCGGCGGCGCCGTCCTCACGGACCTCCAGGACGTCGCCGAGCGTCCTTCCGGCCAGCCGCGCGTACTGCTCCGCGCGAGCCCGGGCGTCGCCGAACGCGGCCTCGCGCGCCTGCTCGGCGAGCGCGGCGACGTCGGACAGGGCGGTGGTCAGGGACTCGAGGCGCGCGACCGGCCCGGCCGCGGCGAGCGCGTCCCGGACGACGGCGCCCGCGGCCTCGACGTCCCGCAGGACGACGCGCAGGGTCGTTCGTGCGGTCGTCCGGGACGCCGGCTCGGGGACCGGAGCGGCGCGCAGGCCTGCGGGCTCCGCGGCCGGTGCGGGACGCTCCGTCCAAGTCGAGGTCTGCGACGTCCGCACGTCGGCGGCGTCCACCCCGGCCGCCGCGAGCGAGGCGCGCAGGGCCGTGAGACCCGCGGTGGCGGCGTCGAGCGCGGCCTGGACGTCTGCGGCCACCGCCTCGGCACCGAGCTCCGCCACGACGACGTCGGGCACCCCGCTCGCCGTGCCCGCGCCCGTCACCGTCACGCTGCGTCGCGGTCCGCGGGGGCGGTCCTGGTCACGTCCGTCCGGCCACGCCATCGCACGTCCTCCCGAGAGCTGGTTCGTCCCTCTGATCCTGCCGTGGCCGGGGCCACGCCGCCCGGGCAGCGACGGGCGCGTCCGCCGGGCGCGCGCAGGCGTGTCAGCGCTCCGGGGCGAGGCAGAACTCGTTGCCCTCCGGGTCGGCCAGCACGACGTGGTCCGCGTGACGGGCCAGCACCGTGGCGCCCAGCGCCGTGAGGCGCCCGACCTCGCCCTCCAGGTCCGGCGCCAGCAGGTCGAGGTGGACGCGGTTCTTCACGACCTTGCCCTCCGGCACGCGCTGGAACCAGAGGCGCGGGCCGCCGTCCGCGGGCTCGACGAGCACCGTCGGGTCGTCGGCCACGTCCGTGACGCCGAGCGCTCGCAGGCGCGCGAGCTCGGCGTCGTCGTACGGGGCGACGGCGTAGCCCTCGAGGGCCGCGGCCCAGAAGTGCGCGGTCGCGGCAGGGCTCCCCGAGTCGAAGACGACGTCGCGGAGCCGGGCCACGGGACTACCTCCGGGTCAGGAGTTGCCGTCGAAGAGCGAGGTGACGGAGCCGTCGTCGAAGACCTCGCGGATCGCCCGCGCGATGACCGGAGCGATCGACAGGACCGTGAGCTGGCCGAACTGCTTGTCGGCCGTGATCGGCAGCGTGTCGGTCACGACGACCTCGCGCGCACCGCACTCCGACAGGCGCTGGGCCGCCGGGTCCGACAGCACGCCGTGGGTCGCGGCGACGATGACGCTCTTCGCGCCGGCCGCCAGGACGACCTTCACGGCCTCCGCGATGGTGCCGCCGGTGTCGATGAGGTCGTCGACGAGCACGCAGTCGCGGCCCTCCACGTCGCCGACCACACGGTTCGCGACCGACTGGTTGGGCCGCGTGATGTCGCGCGTCTTGTGGACGAACGCCAGCGGGCCCCCGCCCAGCTTCGCCGCCCACTGCTCCGCGACGCGGATCCGGCCCGCGTCCGGCGAGACGACCGTGACGTTGCCCAGGTCCACCCGGCCCCGCACGTAGTCCGTGAGGATCGGCATCGCCCACAGGTGGTCGACCGGGCCGTCGAAGAAGCCCTGCGCCTGCGCCGAGTGCAGGTCGACGCTCATGATGCGGTCCGCGCCCGCCGTCTTGAACAGGTCCGCCATGAGCCGGGCCGAGATCGGCTCGCGACCGCGGTGCTTCTTGTCCTGGCGCGCGTACCCGTAGAACGGCACCACGACCGTGATGGTCCGCGCCGACGCCCGCTTCGCCGCGTCGACCATGAGCATCTGCTCCATGATCCACTGGTTGATCGGCGCCGTGTGGCTCTGCAGCAGGAACACGTCCGTGCCGCGGACCGACTCGCCGAACCGCACGTAGATCTCGCCGTTCGCGAAGTCGTACGCCGTCGTCGGCAGGAGGTCGACGCCCAGCTCACGAGCCACGTCCTTCGCGAGCTCCGGGTGCGCCCGGCCCGAGGCCAGGACGAGCGTCTTCGTGTTCTTCTCGCCGGTGAGCAGCGTGGTCATCGGTCGGCCCCCTCGGTACGGGTCGTGCGGATCGTGAGCGTGTCGTCCAGCGCCTCCGAGTGGGGCGACGTCGGGCGGGGCTTGTCGGCGGCGTCCGCGTGCTTCGCGAGCTCGCGCAGCGCCTGGGCGCCGAGCGTCGGCATCGCGCCCGTCAGCGTGGCCGGCTCAGTCGCCGGCACGACGGCGTCGTCGGACGAGTCGTCGTCGCCCGTCGGCTCCGTGCCCTCGCCGCGGGCCGCGGCGGCGGCCTGCGCGGCCGCGGTGCCCGGACGACGGCGCTCCACCCAGCCCTCGATGTTCCGCTGCGCTCCCGCGCTCACGCCCAGCGCGCCCGCGGGCACGTCCTGGCGGATGACCGACCCCGCACCCGTGTACGCGCCGTCGCCCACGGTGACCGGGGCCACGAACAGGTTGTCGGCGCCCGTGCGGGCGTGCGAGCCGATCGTCGTGTGGTGCTTGTGCACCCCGTCGTAGTTGACGAAGACGCTGGCGGCACCGATGTTCGTGCCCTCACCCACCGTCGCGTCACCGACGTACGACAGGTGCGGCACCTTCGAGCCCGCGCCGATCTGCGCGTTCTTCGTCTCGACGAACGTGCCGATCTTGCCCTTCTCGCCGAGCACGCTGCCCGGCCGCAGGTAGGCGAACGGGCCGACGTTGGCCCCCGCTCCGATGACGGAGAGCGACGCGTGCGTGCGCGAGACGACCGCGCCCTCGCCGACCTCCACGTCCGTGAGCGTCGTGTCCGGACCGATCGTCGCGCCCGCCGAGACGACCGTCGCGCCGTGCAGCTGCGTGCCCGGCAGGATCGTCACGTCCGGGGCCAGGTCCACGTCCACGTCGATCCACGTCGTGGCCGGGTCGACGACCGTCACGCCCGCCCGCATCCAGTCCTCGACGATGCGGTCGTTGAGGATCCGGCCCAGCGTCGCGAGCTGCACCCGGTCGTTCACGCCCTCGACGGCGTACGGGTCCTCCGAGACGATCGCCCGGACCTGCCCGCCGTCCTCGCGCGCCAGCGCGACGACGTCCGTCAGGTACAGCTCGCCCTGCGCGTTCTGCTGCGTGATGCGGGCGAGCCCCGATCGCAGGACCCCCGCGTCGAACACGTACACCGACGTGTTGATCTCCGAGACCTCGAGCTCGTCGGCGCTCGCGTCGCGGTGCTCCACGATCTTCAGGACGTCGCCCGTGCCGCCCTCGCGGACCACGCGGCCGTAGCCCGTGGGGTCCGCCACGACCGTCGTCAGCACCGTCACCGCGTTGCCGTCGGCGACGTGCGCCGCGACGAGCTCGCCCAGGGTGCCCGCGTCCAGCAGCGGCAGGTCGCCCGCCACCACGAGGACCGCGCCCTCGAGCCCGTCGCCCAGCACCTGGCCCTCCTGGCCCAGCGGCACGCCGTGCGACGCCCGGTCCGCGTGGGCCGCGGCGTCGAGCACCGACATCGCCGACCGCACCGCCGCACCGGTGCCCGGGACCTCGTCCTGCTCGACGACCAGTACGCCTTCCGAGACCGACCGGGCGTGCTCGGCGACCCGCTCCGCCTGGTGCCGCACGACGACGGCCGTCCGGCGCGCGTCGAGCTCCCGGGTGGCCGTCAGCACATGACCCAGCAGGCTGCGCCCACCGATCGCATGGAGCATCTTCGGCGTCGTGGACCGCATCCGCGTGCCCTCACCCGCCGCGAGGACCACCGCCGCGGCGAGGCGCGGTCTGTCCTGCGTGGATCCGGAGTCGTCGGTGGTCGGTACGGTCTGGGCCGTCACGTGAGCTCCCGTCGTCGTTCGTCGCGCTCGCTCCGCCCCCAGGACTCGAACCTGGACCAAGGGCACCAAAAACCCTTGTGCTGCCGATTACACCAAGGCGGACAGCCGGCGGGTCTTTTCTCCACCGGGCGGGGGCGTGCGCAGGTGGCGCGTCCAGCCCTAGTCTGCCAGGTCCGGATCACCCCTCCGAGACACCGGCCGTTCACCGACGGAGACGCGGTGTTCGCCGACGGTGACGTGGAGTTCGCCGACGGTGACGTGGTCGGGGCGGGAGGGTGCGCCCCGCTGAGTGCGCACTTCTTGTGCGACTCGCCGGGTGTGTCGCACAAAAAGTACGCACTCACGAGATGACGGGGCCGAGCGACGTGGCTGATCACACGCTCGACGCGCGGACGGGCCGGGCGAGACGACGGTCGAGCGGGCGGGTGCGGGGAGGTGGTGAAGGGCGTCAAGGAGTGCGCACGGACCCAGGGCCGAAGCACGACAGCCCGAACCAGCTCGCCGCGCCCGACCGCGAATCCGACCATGACACGTCACCATCGCCGAACACAGCGTCACCGTCGGCGAACACAGCGTCACCGTCGGCGAACACAGCGTCACCGTCGACGAATGGCGCGACGGGCACAATGGGCCCATGACCCCCGAACCGAAGCGGCCGGTACGCTCCCGCATGACGGCGACGCAGCGGCGCGAGCAGCTGCTGGCCGTGAGCCGGGGGTTGTTCGCCGAGAAGGGCTTCGACGGGACGAGCGTCGAGGAGATCGCGCAGCGTGCTGAGGTCTCGAAGCCGGTCGTGTACGAGCACTTCGGCGGCAAGGAGGGCGTCTACGCGGTCGTCGTCGACCGCGAGATCCAGGCGTTGACGGCCGCGCTCATGGGTGCGCTGACGTCGCGCGGGCATCCCAAGGTGCTGCTGGAGCGCGCGTCGCTCGCGCTGCTCACGTACATCGAGAACTCCGAGGACGGCTTCCGGATCCTCGTGCGTGACTCCCCGGTCGCACAGGCGACGGGGACGTTCTCGAGCCTGATCGGCGACGTCGCCACGCAGGTCGCGACGCTGCTGCGCGGCCAGTTCCGTGACCGTGGCCTCGACCCGAAGTACGCGGCGCTGTACGCGCAGATGCTGGTCGGCAGCGTCGCACTGACGGGCCAGTACTGGCTCGACGCGCGACGTCCGCCCAAGGCGGAGGTCGCGGCGCACCTGGTGAACCTCGCCTGGAACGGGCTGTCGAACCTCGAGAAGCGGCCGACGCTGCACGAGAAGCCGTAGGCGCCGCGAGCGCCTCGTCCTCCCCGGCTCTGCCGAGTCGCGACCGTCTGCGCAGGTGGGCGGGCGAAAGCCGTGTGATCGCCGTCTCAGACCGAGGGGGCATCCCGGACGCTCTCCGCGAATCGCTGGTTACCGACGCGTAACGTGGCGCCGGTCCCGCCCACGAGACCGCCCAGCGGTCGAGGAGAATCCGTCCCCATGCAGCACGCCTTCCGTTCCCGCAGCACGCGCCTCGGCGCGACGATCGCGACCGTGGGGGTGGTGGCGCTCGGCGCCGTCAGCGCGCTGAGCGCCAGCGCGGCGACGGGACGCGCCGCCGCGGCCGAACCCGCCCCGGTCTGCACCGGGTACGACACGGACGGCTTCACGATCTTCGTCCAGGACGACGTGGACCTCGGCAACAGCGAGACCGAGGGCTCGCTCGCCCTCGGCGGCGACCTCACGCTGGCTGCCGACACGAACCTCGTCCACAGCACCGGCCTCACGCCCGCCGGGTACACGCTGCCGGTCGTCGACGGCGACCCGACACGCCTCCTCGTTGGGGGCACGCTCGACCTCACCGCGCCGGGGAGCCTGCAGGTCACGTCGCGCGACGACGTCGGCCCCGCCCAGGCGGACCGCATCGGGGCGATCAAGTTCGGCGACACCGGCGGGCTCGAGCTGACGGCGCGCTCCGGCGTGGACCGGCTGCACGAGGCGGGCGGCTCCGTCGACGCGAAGCCGTGGGTCGACGTGAACGACGCGGCACAGCAGACCTTCGACGGCGCCCACGCCGTCACGTACCCGGGCGCCGCGTCGGTCGTCGACAGCCGCTTCCCGGCGCTCGTGGCGCAGGGCGAGGCGCTGCGGACCGCAACCGGTTCGGACGTCGCGACCGCGACGCTCGACGGCGGCGTCGTGACCCTGACCCCGGGGAAGCTCAACGTCCTCACCGTCGACGCGGCGACCCTCGGCGCGAACGCCCAGCTCACGTTCGCGGGCGGCACCCCGGGCGCCGACACCCCGTTCGTCGTCAACGTCACGGACGCGTCGGGCAGCACGGTCCACGTCCCGCCGCTGCGCGGCCCCGAGATGCCCGGCCAGCCCTCGGCCACGGATCCCAACCCCTGGGCTCCCTTCGTCACCTGGAACCTCACGGGCGCCGGCACGACGACGGTCACCGGCGAGCTCGTGACCGGCACGATCCTCGCGCCCGACGTCGACCTCACCCTCGACGCGAGCAGCCCGGTCGAGGGCCAGATCGTCGCGAGGTCCCTGGTCGCCCGGGGCGGCGAGATCCACCAGTACCTCGCTGCGTCGTCGTGCACGACCCCGACCCCGACGCCCACGGCGACAGAGACGACTACCACGCCGGCCCCGACGACCCCCGCCCCCACGCCGACCGAGTCCACTACCACGCCGACGCCCACGGGCACGACCACGTCCCCCGCGCCCGTGCCGTCGTCCACGACGACGAGCCCCGCCCCGGTGGTGCCCGTGACCTCCGCGACGCCCACCGCGACGGTGCTCGGCACCGGAGGCACCGCGCCCTCGTCGCCGGGGAACCTCGCGACGACCGGCGCGTCGCTCGTCGGGCCGCTGGTCGCGGGCGTCGCGCTCGTCGCGGCAGGCCTCGCGCTGCTGCTGGTCCGGCGCCGCACCGCCCGGGGTTAATCCCCCGCCCGCCGACGGCCCCGGTTCCCGCACAACCGCGGGGACCGGGCCGTCGCGTGTCTGGTCGACACGTGCCCGGGGCGTGTGATTCCGTATGACCGGAAGTGCCTGAAACGGACAGCGGACGTGCGGAGAGCGATGCCCACCCTCGAGATCGACCACCTCGACAAGGCGTACGGCCCGGTCCACGCCCTGCGCGACATGACGTTCGACGTGCACTCCGGTGAGATCTTCGGCTTCGTCGGCTCGAACGGCGCCGGCAAGACGACGACCATGCGGATCGCGCTCGGCGTCCTCGCGCCCGACTCGGGTCAGGTCCGGTGGGACGGCAGCCCGGTCGACCTCGAGACACGGCGCCGCATCGGCTACATGCCGGAGGAGCGCGGGCTGTACCCGCGGATGCGCGTCGACCAGCAGCTCGTCTACCTGGCGCGCCTGCACGGCAAGGCGCCCGCGGAGGCCAAGGACGCGATGGAGCGGTGGACGGAGCTCCTCGGCGTCGCGCACCGGCGCACCGACGAGGTCCAGAAGCTCTCGCTCGGCAACCAGCAGCGCGTCCAGCTCGCCGCGGCGCTCGTCCACGACCCGGAGATCCTCGTCCTCGACGAGCCGTTCTCGGGCCTCGACCCGGTGGCGGTCGACGTCATGAGCGGCGTGCTGCGCGAGCGGGCCGCCGCCGGTGTCCCGGTCCTGTTCTCCTCGCACCAGCTCGACCTCGTCGAGCGGCTGTGCGACCGGGTCGGCATCATCAAGGACGGCCGCATGGTCGCGGAGGGCGCGATCGACGAGCTCCGCACCGCGGCGCGCCCCCAGTGGTTCGTCGACGGCGCGGCGGCGAGCGCGTGGGCGCCCTCGCTGGCTTCGGGGAGCGGGCTGCGGATCGTGAGCTCCGACGGTCACCGGACCGTCGTCGAGCTCGACACCGCGTCCGCCGCGCACCCCCTCACCCCCGACGACGCCGCCCAGGCGGTCCTCCAGGCCGCCCTCGCTGCGGGCGCCGTCCGTAGTTTCACACCGGTCCGGCACTCGCTCGTCGAGCTGTACCGCGACGTCGTGTCCGCCCCGACCGAGGAGCCCGCCGCGTGAGCACCACCACGTCCCCCAAGCCCGCCGAGCGGACCACCCGGGGGCCGGGCCCGGACGCGCCGGCGTCGGCGTGGTCGACCGTGCGGATGGTCGCGGGCCGCGAGCTCACCACGCGCCTGCGCTCGCGCGCCTACGTCGTGACGACGCTCGTCATGTTCGTCGCGGTCGTCGTCGGCGGGGTCGTGATCCACCTGGCGCAGGGTTCGTCCTCGTCGACGGTCGTGGGCCTCACCCCGCAGACGGCGTCCCTCGCCCAGCCGCTGGAGGCCTCCGCGCAGGCTGCGGGCGAAGACATCGAGGTCGAGCAGGTCGCCGACGACGCCGCCGCGAAGAAGGGGGTCGAGGACGGCTCGCTCGACGCCGCGCTGACGGGCGACCCGGCGTCCTTCACGGTCGTCGTCAAGAAGGAGCTCGACACCACGGGCACCGCGGTCCTCACGAGCCTGCGCCAGCAGACCGCGCTCGCGAGCGCCGTCCAGAAGCTCGGCGGCAACCCCGCCCAGGTGTCGCAGCAGCTCAGCACCGCGACGCTCGACGTGACGGCGCTCGAGCCCCAGCCCGAGCGCGACGGCGCGCAGATCGTCGCCGGGTACGTCGCGGGCATCCTGCTCTTCATCACGCTGCAGACGTGCGCGCAGCTCGTCGCGCAGGGCGTCGTCGAGGAGAAGTCGAGCCGGGTCGTCGAGCTGCTCCTGGCGACCGTCCGACCCTGGCAGCTCATGGCCGGCAAGGTCCTCGGGATCGGGGTCGTGGGGCTGATCCAGGTCGCGGTCGTCGTCCTCGGCGGGGCGGGGACGGCGGCGGTGCTGGGACTCGTCGACGCGAGCGACATCGACCTCGGCGCGACGGCGGCGTGGTCTCTCGTGTGGTTCGTCGTCGGGTTCGTCATGTACTCCCTCGCGCTCGCCGCGCTCGCCGCGCTGGTCTCGCGCCAGGAGGACATCGGCTCTGTGACGGCGCCCGTCGTGATGCTGATGATCGTGCCCTACATCATCGGGATCTCGATCGCCCCGTGGAACCCGGACAGCCCGATCGTCCAGTGGCTCAGCTACATCCCGTTCTGCGCGCCGCTCGTCATGCCGATCCGGATCGCGCTGGGCACCGTCGAGACGTGGCAGGCGATCGTCTCGGTGCTCATCTCGCTCGCCCTCGTGCCGGCGCTCGTCTGGCTGGCGGGCCGGGTCTACTCCAACGCCGTCCTGCGGACGGGCGCGCGCGTCAAGCTCCGCGACGCGCTGCGCGCAGCCTGACGACGCCCGCTCACCCGGACACGGACAGGAACGCCGCCGCGGCGAACCCGAGCGTCGTGAAGAGCCCCGCGACGAGCCCGGACTTCCGTGCCGCCTCGGGGATCATCGAGTCGATGAGCATGACGAGCAGGGCGCCCGCGGCGAAGCCGTCGATCGCGGCCTGCAGGCGCGGCGACGCGAAGTCCGCGACGAGGTAGCCCCCGACCGTCGCCACCGCGCACACGACGGCGATCGCGACCCACAGCCGCATGACGGTGCCGGTGGCTCGGCCGTCGGCTCGCATCTGGGTCGACGACCCGACGGCCTCGGGCAGGTTCGAGACGAAGATCGCGGCCAGGAGCGCCACGCTCACGCCCTCGCCGGCGGCCAGCCCGATCCCCAGCACCGCCTGCTCGGGGATGCCGTCGAGGAAGGCGCCGAGCGCGAGCGCGGGGCCGGCCCCCGTGCCCGCTGACGGGCCCGTCCGGTGGCGCGAGCCGGAGCGTTCGAGGGCGCGGTCGGCCGCGAAGTAGGCGAGCGCGCCGACCGCGAGCCCGGCCGCGACCCCGGCGCCGCCGTCGAGCTGTGCGCCCTCGCGGACCAGGTCGTAGCTGACCGCGCTGATCAGCGCACCCGCCCCGAACGCCAGGACGGCGCCCGTGACCTTGTCGGGCCACCGGCGCCACACGCCCAGCCACGCCCCGACGACGAGCGACGACGCCGCGACCGCACCCCAGAGCACCGCGGCACCCATGCGTCCTCCGGTCGGTCGACGTGCGTCTGCCGGGTCCGACCGTAGCCCGGGCCGGCTCGTCCCGGCGCGCCGAGCGCCTGCTCGGCAGGTCCACGTGACGGACGGCACGGATGACGGCCGCGGCGTGCCGTGTTGTGCGGGCGTGACCCTCGCCCCCGCCGGGCTTCCCGGCACCGCCGTCGACGCACCCGTCGGCACCGGTGTGCTCGACGGGGTGGGCGTGCTCGACGTGGTCGTCGTCGGGGCCGGGCAGGCCGGGCTGTCGACGGCGTGGCACCTGCGTCGCCGTGGCTTCGTAGCCCCGTGGGAACGGCGGGCGGACGGCCGGACGTTCGTCGTGCTCGACGGCGAGGACGGACCGGGCGGGGCGTGGCGCCACCGCTGGGAGTCGCTGCGCATGGCGACGGTCAACAAGGTCCACGACCTCCCGGGCATGGCGCTACCGGCCGTCGATCCCGCGGAGCCGTCGCGCGACGCCGTCCCGCGCTACTACGCGGCGTACGAACGCGCGTCCGGTCTGCCCGTCGTCCGGCCGGCCCGTGTCACGCGCGTCGAGAGCACCGATCCCGACGACGCCGCCGCGCCTCTGCGTGTGACGCTCGCCGACGGCCGCGCGGTCCTGACGCGCACCCTCGTGAACGCGACGGGCACGTGGACGCGGCCGTTCTGGCCGCATTACCCCGGCCAGGAGACCTTCCGGGGGCGCCAGCTGCACACCGCCGACTACGTCCGCGCGGGGGACTTCGCGGGGCAGCACGTGGTCGTCGTCGGCGGCGGGATCAGCGCGGTCCAGCTCCTCGCGGAGATCAGCGAGGTCGCGTCGACCACGTGGGTGACGCGCCGCGAACCCGTGTGGCGCGACGACGAGTTCACGCCCCGGGCGGGCCACGACGCGGTCGCGCTCGTCGAGGAGCGGGTCCGCGCGGGGCTGCCGCCCGGGTCGGTCGTGAGCGTGACCGGGCTGATCCTCACGCCCGCGCTGCGCGACGCGGCGGCCCGCGGCGTGCTGGTACGCCGGCCGATGTTCGACCGCATCACGCCCGACGGCGTCGCCTGGGCCGACGGGACCCACCAGCACGCCGACGCGATCCTGTGGGCGACCGGGTTCCGCGCGGCGCTCGACCACCTCGCCCCGCTGCACCTGCGCGGGCCGGGCGGCGGCGTCGTCATGGACGGGACGCGCGTCGTCGGCGAGCCGCGGGTCCAGCTCGTGGGCTACGGGCCCTCGGCGTCGACGATCGGCGCCAACCGGGCCGGCCGCGACGCCGCCCGCGAGGTCTCCCGCCACCTCGACGCCCTCCCCACCCCCGCGAAGTAGACCGGCACATCTCGCGAGGTACCCCGGCATCCCGCATACCTCGCGAGGTACCCCGGCATCCCGCATACCTCGCGAGGTACCCCGGCATCCCGCATACCTCGCGAGGTACCCCGGCATCCGGGGTACCTCGCGAGGATCGGGCGTGTCAGGCGGCCTTGCCCGCCAGGTACCCGTTCGCGTCGATGACGTACTTGTGCGCGGCGCCCTTGTCGAACTCCTCGTACCCGCGCGGGGCGTCGTCGAGGCCGATGGTGGTCGCGCCGACGTTCTTCGCGATGTGCACGCGGTCGTGCAGGATCGCCTGCATGAGCCCGTAGTTGTACTTCATGACCGGACACTGCCCGGTCGTGAAGGACAGCGACTTCGCCCAACCGGTGCCGAGGCTCAGGGACAGCGAGCCCTTCTTCGCGGCCTCGTCGATGCCGCCGGGGTCACCGGTGACGTAGAGCCCGGGGATGCCGAGCGCGCCGCCCGCGGCGGTGAGGTCCATGAGGTCGTTGAGGACGGTGGCGGGCGCCTCGCCCGCTCCCGCCCCGTGGCCCTTGGCCTCGAAGCCGACGGCGTCGATGCCGCAGTCCACCTCGTCAACCCCGAGGATCTGCTCGATCTGCTCGACGGGGCCGCCCTTCGTGAGGTCGACGGTCTCGCAGCCGAACGACCGGGCCTGCGCCAGCCGGTCGGCGTTCATGTCCCCGACGATGACGACGGCTGCCCCGAGCAGCTGCGCGCCCGTCGCCGCGGCGAGGCCCACGGGCCCGGCACCCGCGACGTACACGGTCGAGCCGACGCCCACGCCCGCCGTGACGGCACCGTGGAAGCCCGTCGGGAAGATGTCCGACAGCATCGCGAGGTCGAGGATCTTCTCCATCGCCCGGTCCTTGTCCGGGAAGACGAGCGCGTTGAAGTCGGCGTACGGGACGAGCACGTAGTTCGCCTGGCCTCCCACCCAGCCGCCCATGTCGACGTAGCCGTAGGCGCTGCCCGGCCGGTCGGGGTTGACGTTCTGGCAGATCCCGGTCTTGCGCTCCTTGCAGTTCTTGCACCGCCCGCACGCGATGTTGAACGGCACCGAGACCAGGTCGCCGACCTTCACGAACTCGACGCCCGGCCCGACCTCGACCACCTCGCCGGTGATCTCGTGGCCCAGCACCAGGTCCTGCGGCGCCGTGGTGCGGCCGCGGACCATGTGCTGGTCGGAGCCGCAGATGTTCGTCGCGACCGTCTTGACGATCGCGCCGTGGGGGACCTTCCGCCCGATGTTCGCCGGGTTGACGCCCGGGCCGTCCTTGAGCTCGAAGGTCGGGTAGTCGATGTCGATGACCTCGACCTTCCCCGGTCCCTGGTACGCGACCGCACGGTTCTTGTCCGCCATCGGATCCTCCTCGATCACGACTCCCCAGGGGTCTCCTGGGGGGCTTCCTTCGACCGTAGGCCGGGTCGTCGACCTCGGCAGGCGGGGCAGCAAACCGGGACCCGTCAAGACTCTTGACGTCAAGACACGGGTACCCTCGGACCATGCCCGCCACCGACCCGCACCCCGACGAGGTCGACCGCATCGTCGCCGCGTGGCAGCGGGTCCGTCCCGACCTCGACGTCGAGCCGCTCACCGTGTTCTCGCGCGTCAGCCGGCTGGGGCGCCACCTCGACCTCGCGAGGCGCGGCGCGTTCGCGCGCTCGGGCCTCGAGCCGTGGGAGTTCGACGTGCTGTCGGCGCTGCGCCGGGCCGGCCAGCCGTACCGGCTCTCGCCCGGCGCGCTCGTCACCCAGACGCTCGTCACGAGCGGCACCATGACCAACCGCATCGACCGCCTCGAGGAGCGCGACCTCGTCCACCGGCACCGCTCCCCCGACGACCGCCGCGGCGTCCTCGTCGAGCTGACCGACGAGGGCCTGCGCCGCGTCGACGGCGCCATGACGGAGCTGCTCCAGGTCGAGGCCAGCATCCTCGAGGTCCTTCCCCCCGCCGACCGGTCGCACCTCGCCGCCCTGCTGCGCGTCGTCGTCGGGCCGTTCGAGGACTGAACGATGAGCACCCCGTCCACGCCCAGAAGACTGCCCGCCGGCGGCGCGTCCGGCCTCCTGCTGACAGCCGTCGTGCTGGTCGCGCTCAACCTGCGCGCGCCGATCGTCGCGCTCGCCCCGGTGACCGGTGACGTCCGCGCGGACCTCGCACTGTCCGCGGCCGCCGTCGGCGTCCTCACCGGCCTGCCGGTGCTGTGCTTCGCCGTCGCCTCGCCGCTCGCGTCGGCGGTGATCGCCCGGCTCGGCATCGAGCGGGTGGTCCAGCTCGCCCTCGCGACCATCCTGCTCGGGACGATCGTCCGCTCGGTGGGCTCGTTCGCCGCGGCCGTCGCGGGCACGGTCCTGCTCGGCCTCGCCATCACCGCCGGCAACATCGCGATCCCGCTCGTGGTCGCCCGCGACTTCCCGAGCAACGCGGCCCGCGTCACGGGCGTCTACTCGGCCGCGCTCAACGGCGGCTCCGTCCTCGCGACGGCGTTCACGGCCCCCGTCGCGGACGCCGTCGGCTGGCAGTGGGCGCTGCTCGTGTGGGCGGTGCTGGTCCCGGTGGCATGGGTCGTCTGGCAGCTCGCGACGCGCCGGCGCGGGCCCGAGGCCACGCCCCGGACCGCGCTGGCCAGCGCCGCCGACGAGGTCCACGCCCTGCGCCGCCCGCTCACGTGGCTGCTCGTCGCGATGTTCGCGGGCCAGTCGTTCGGGTACTACGGCACGACGGCGTGGCTCCCGACGATCCTCCACGACACCCTCGGGCTGGACCCGAGCGCGTCGGGCGGCGCGGCGTCGCTGTTCCAGCTCTTCGGCGCGATCGGGGCGATCGCGATCCCCGTCGTCCTCGGCTGGCGGGTCACGCCGCGCGGCGCGTTCGTCGCGATCGCCGTCGGCTGGCTGCTCTTCCCGATCGGGCTGCTCCTCGCGCCGGCCCAGTGGGCGGTCTGGGCGTCCCTCGCGGGCGCCGCCCAGGGCGCCAACTTCACGGTCATCTTCACGATCGTCGCCGTGCGCGCCACGTCCCTGCGCGAGGCCCGCACCACGTCGACCGCGGTGCAGACGTTCGGGTACGTGATCGCCGCGCTCGCGCCGTCGGCGATGGGCGCCGTCCACACCGCGACGGACGGCTGGACGGCTCCCCTGGTGGTGCTGCTCGTCGTCGTCGCGGTCATGGTCGTGGCCGGGCTCCTCGCGACCGCGCCCCACAAGCCGGACGTCCGCCCGGTCTCTGGCTAGACTCGGCTCGTCGAGGCGGGAACGGTCCCGCCGGCGCCCTCAAAAGGGGCGCGTGCGGGCGCGGCGCGCCCCGGGACACATACGGCAGCGCATCCGTCCGTGTCACCGTGAGGTCTTCCGTGCCCGCATCCACCACCGTCTCCGCCCACGTCGCCCGCACCCTCGCCCGCCACGTCGACCACGTGTTCGGCGTCATGGGCAACGGCAACGCCTGGTTCCTCGACGCGCTCGAGCGCGAGACCACGACGCCCTTCTCCGCCGTCCGGCACGAGTCCGGGGCCGTCGTCGCCGCCGACGCGTACTTCCGCGCGTCGGGCCGGATCGCCGCCGCCACCGCGACCTACGGCGCCGGGTTCACCAACACGCTCACGGCGCTCGCGGAGGCGGCGCAGGCGCGCGTGCCGCTCGTCCTGCTCACGGGCGACGAGCCGACGTCGGGCCCGCGTCCCTGGGACGTCGACCAGATCGCGCTCGCCGCCGCCGTCGGCGCCCGCACGTACACCGTGGGCCGCGCGGACGCCGCCGCGACGACCGTCATCGCGGTCGAGCACTCGCTCGCGTACAGGGTGCCCGTCGTGCTCGCGATCCCCTACGACGTCGCCGCCCTCGACGCCGGGCCGCTCCCCGAGCCGCCCGCGCCCGTCCTCCCGGGCCCGCTCGCCCCCGCCGGCCCGTTCGACGCGGCCGCGATCGACGACCTCGCCCGCACCCTCGCCGGCGCCCGGCGCCCCGTCCTGCTCGCGGGCCGCGGGGCGTGGCTCGCGGGCGCCGGGCCCGCCCTCGGCGAGCTCGCCGACGCGACCGGCGCGCTCACGGTCAGCACCGCGCTGGGGCGCGGCGTCTTCCCCGACAGCCGCTACGACCTCGGCGTCGCCGGCGGGTTCGGCGCCGACGGTGCGATGGCCCTCGTGCACGAGGCCGACGTCGCCGTCGTCGTCGGGGCGTCGCTCAACCAGTTCACGATGCGGTTCGGCGAGCTCTTCGCGCCCGGCACGCGCGTCGCCCAGGTCGACATCGCGCCCGCCGCGACCCACCGGCACGTCGGCACCTACGTCCGGGGCGACGCCGCGCTCGTGACCCGCGCCCTCGTGGACGCCCTCCACGGCGCCGACGCCACGCCGTCCGGCTGGCGCGAGTCCGTCGACGTCGACGGCGCCCGGTGGTACGCGACCGGCCCGGTCGACGGCATCGCCGCGGACGGCCGCCTCGACCCCCGGACCGTCGCCCACCGCCTCGCCGACCTGCTCCCCGCCGACCGCGTCGTCGTGTCCGACGGGGGCCACTTCATCGGCTGGGCCAACATGTACTGGCCCGTCGCGTCGCCCGACCGCATGCTCATGGTCGGCACCGCCTACCAGTCCATCGGGCTCGGGTTCCCGAGCGTCGCGGGCGCCGCGGCCGCCCGCCCCGGGTCCGCCGTCGTGCTCACCACCGGCGACGGCGGCGGGCTCATGGCCCTCGCCGACCTCGAGACCGCGGTCCGCACCGCTGGCGGCCGGGGGCTGGCCGTCGTCTGGAACGACGCCGCGTACGGAGCCGAGGTGCACGTCTACGGGCGTCAGGGCCTCACCGACGGGCCCATGCGCATCCCCGAGGCCGACTTCGCGGCGCTCGCGCGCGCCGTCGGCGCGGAGGGCGTCGTCGTCCGGACGCTCGCCGACCTCGACCGGGTCGCCGCGTGGCGCGACGAGCCCGCCGACGAGCGGCGGTTCCTCCTGCTCGACTGCCGGGTCTCGCCGGGCGTCGTCGCGCCGTACCAGGAGGAGATCCTGCGGGCGAACCGGCGCCACTGACGCGCGTCGTCCGGGCCCGCGTCACAGCGGACCGATAGGTTGGGAAACACCGTCGTACGCAGGGAGGACGCATGGCCGAGCCGCGCTGGCTCACCGCCGACCAGATGCGCAGCTGGCTGCGGCTGCAGGCCGTGGTCGAGCTGTTGCCGGGCGTCCTCGACCAGCAGCTGCAACGCGACGCGCAGCTGACGCACTACGAGTACCTGACGCTCGCGATGCTGTCCGACGCCGACGACCGGTCGCTGCCCATGTCGGCCCTCGCGCGGCGGACGAGCGCCACGCTCCCCCGCCTGTCGCACGTCGTCCGGAGGCTCGAGGAGCGCGGCTACGTCCGCCGGTCCCCCGCTCCCGACGACGGCCGGGTCACCGTCGCGAGGCTGACGGACGCCGGATGGGAGAAGGTCGTGGCGTCGGCGCCCGGGCACGCGCGCAACGTCCTCGAGCACGTCTACGACCGCCTCGACGACCAGGACGTCGCCGACCTCACCCGGGTGCTCGGGAAGATCGTCCAGGGCATCGACCCGGCCGACCGGTTCGGCGTCCTCGCCGCCGAGCACCCCGCGATCCGCTCCGACGGCACGGGCCGCTGCTGACCCGCGGCCTGTCAGAAGCTCAGGGCGCTCCACTGCCGCCAGGTTCTGACAACTCCTCCGGTGCCGCGGCGTGTCAGAAGCTCACGGCACTCTGCTGCCGTGAGGTTCTGACACGTCCCGTTGTGCGGAACGGCCGCACGCTGGTAGGCCTGAGGTATGGACGACGACGTCACTCCCCTCTCCCCCCGGGTCGCCTCATGAACCGGCTCACCGCACGCCGGAGGGTCCGCCGGATCCGCCTCGACACCGCTCCCGCCGTGAGCGTGTCCGTCCGCGAGGACGTGCTGGCCGTCGAGGAGCCGCTCGAGATCCGCGTCGCCGGCCGCTCGTACGCGGTCACGATGCGCACGCCCGGGCACGACGTCGAGCTGGCCGCGGGTTTCCTCGTGTCCGAGGGGGTCGTGACGCGCGGGGAGCAGCTCGCGGGCGCGCGGTACTGCGCGGGCGCGACGGCGACCGGCCCGGACGGTGCCCCCGAGAACACGTACAACGTGCTCGACGTCGGGCTCGCACCGGGCGTGCGCCCGCCCGACCCGGCGCTCGCCCGCGAGTTCTTCACGTCGAGCGCGTGCGGGCTGTGCGGCAAGGCGTCGGTCGACTCCGTCCGGACGCGCTCGGCGTTCACCGTCGTCGACGACCCGCTCGTCGTCGACCCCGAGCTCCTCGCCACGTTCCCCGACCGGCTGCGCGCCGCCCAGGCGATCTTCGAGCGCACGGGCGGCCTGCACGCGGCCGGCCTGTTCGACGGCCGCACCGGCGACCTGCTCGTGGCCCGCGAGGACGTCGGTCGGCACAACGCCGTCGACAAGGTCGTCGGCTGGGCGCTCCAGCGCGACCTGCTGCCCCTGCGCGGCACGGTCCTCATGGTGTCGGGGCGGGCCAGCTTCGAGCTCACCCAGAAGGCCCTCATGGCCGGCATCCCCGTGCTCGCGGCGGTGTCCGCGCCGTCGTCCCTCGCCGCCGAGCTCGCCGACGACGCGGGGCTCACGCTCGTCGGGTTCCTGCGGGGCGCCTCCATGGTGGTCTACGCCGGGGCGGGACGGTTGCACGGCGAGAGCCAGGACGGTGCAGGCAGGGCGAGCGCCGTCGTCGGACACGGAACGAAGAACCAGGCAGGTGCGGCATGAGCGCGGACCAGGGCGAGGGCAGGATCCCGGCAGGGGCCCCGCGGCACGACGTCGGTGCGGAGGACGACGGGCTCGAGATCGGTCCGCCGAAGGAGTGGGCGGCCGGCGTGCCGGGCATCCTGCACGCGCTCGACCCCGCGCTGCGCGGCATGGGCCCGGGCCGGACGGCGAAGCTCCTGCTGCGGATGAACCACAAGCACGGCTTCGACTGCATGAGCTGCGCATGGCCCGACCCGGACCGCCGCAAGGCCGCCGAGTTCTGCGAGAACGGCGCCAAGGCCGTGAACTGGGAGGCGACGCCGCTCACCGTCGACGCGGGGTTCTGGGGCGAACACTCCGTGACCGAGCTCGCGGGACGGTCGGAGTACTGGCTGGGCCAGCAGGGCCGGCTCGTCGACCCGGTCTACAAGGCCGCGGACTCGGACCACTACGCGCCCGTCTCCTGGGAGCAGGCGTTCCGGATCCTCGGCGAGCACCTCGCCGACCTCGACTCGCCCGACCAGGCCTCGTTCTACACGAGCGGGCGGACGTCCAACGAGGCCGCGTTCGCCTACCAGCTGTTCGCCCGTGCCTTCGGGACGAACAACCTGCCCGACTGCTCGAACATGTGCCACGAGTCCACGGGCGCGGCGCTCGGCGAGGTGATCGGCGTCGGGAAGTCGACCGTCCTGTACGACGACTTCGCGAAGGCCGACCTCATCATCATCATGGGGCAGAACCCCGGCACCAACCATCCGCGCATGCTCACGGCGCTCGAGGAGGCGAAGGAGGCGGGCGCCGCCATCGTCGCCATCAACCCGCTCCCCGAGGCGGGCCTCCTGCGGTACAAGAACCCGCAGACGCCGCGCGGCATCGTGGGCCGCGGGACAGCCCTGGCCGACCAGTTCGTGCAGGTGCGGCTCGGCGGCGACATGGCGCTCATGCAGGCCGTCAGCAAGCGCGTGCTCGACGCCGAGGCGCGGCACCCCGGCGCGGTGCTCGACCACGACTTCCTCGACACGTACACGACAGGTCTCGACGCGTTCGCCGCGTCGCTCGCCGACCTCGACGAGGCCGAGGTGCTTGCGGCGACGGGCGTCACGAGCGCGGAGATCGACGAGCTCGCCGACCGGTACCTCACGGCGCAGCGCGTCATCGTCACCTGGGCCATGGGCCTGACCCAGCACAAGAAGGCCGTGCCGACGATCAAGGAGATCGTCAACCTCCTGCTCCTGCGCGGGAACATCGGGCGGCCGGGCGCCGGCGCGTCGCCGATCCGCGGGCACTCCAACGTGCAGGGCGACCGGACCATGGGGATCTGGGAGCAGATGCCCCCCGCGTTCCTCGACGCGCTCGACGCCGAGTTCGGCACGTCGGTCCCGCGCGAGCACGGGCTCGACGCCGTCGGGACGATCGACGCGATGCGCCGGGGCGAGATCCGGACCTTCGTCTCGCTGGGCGGCAACCTCGTCGCCGCCGTGAGCGACACCGGCGCGGCCGAGGAGGCGATCGCGCGCTGCGACCTCAGCGTCCAGATCTCGACCAAGCTCAACCGCTCGCACACCGTCACCGGCCGCGAGGCCCTCATCCTGCCGTGCCTCGGGCGCACCGAGATCGACAGGCAGGCGTCCGGGGAGCAGTTCGTCTCCGTCGAGGACACCGTCTCGGCCGTGCACGCCTCACGGGGCTCGGTCGAGCCCGTCGGGCGCAACCTCCTCTCCGAGGTGACCATCGTCGCCCGGATCGCCCGTGCGGTCGCGGACGCCCGGCGCGCCCGCGGTGCCGACTCCCACGACCTCGACGCCGTCGGCTGGGAAGCCTTCGAGCGTGACTACGACGTCATCCGCGACCACATCGCCGCCGTCGTCCCCGGCTGCGACGACTACAACGCCAAGATCCGTCAGGAGAATGGCTTCGTGCTGCCGCACGGCCCGCGGGACTCCCGCACGTTCCCCACCTCCGACGGCAAGGCCCACCTGACCGTCAACGCGCTCGAGCACGTCGCGTGCCCGCCCGGCCGGCTCCTGCTGCAGACCGTCCGCGCCCACGACCAGTTCAACACCACCATCTACTCGCGCAACGACCGGTACCGCGGCGTCAAGGGCGGCCGCGACGTGATCTTCGTCCACCCCGACGACGTCGCCGACCTCGGCCTCCTCGACGGGCAGCAGGTCGACGTGCACAGCGAGTTCGAGGACGGCGTCGACCGGGTGCTGCCGGGCCTGCGCGTCGTGGCCTACCCGACCGCGCGGGGCTGCGCCGCCGCGTACTTCCCGGAGGCGAACGTGCTGGTGCCGCTGGGCGCGGTCGCGGAGACGAGCAACACGCCCGTGTCCAAGGCGGTCGTCGTGCGCCTGGAACCCTCGGCGGTGCCGACCCCGGCCTGAGCGGAACGTCGCCGACGGCGACGCCCCGCCCGCCGACGGTGACGCTCGGTTCGCCGACGGTGACGCTCGGTTCGCCGACGGTGACGCCCCGCCCGCCGACGGTGACGCTCGGTTCGCCGACGGTGACGCCACGTCCGCCGACGGTGACGCCCCGCCCGCCGACGGTGACGCTCGGTTCGCCGACGGTGACGCCCCGCCCGCCGACGGTGACGCCACGTCCGCCGACGGTGACGCTCGCCCATCGGGACCATGCGATCACCCCCACAGGCAGTCGCCGACCATGGCTTTGGCCCCCTCCGGCTGTCGAACAGGTGGGGACCCTGGGCGCCGAGTGCCGTGGTCCCCAAGCGCATGCTCGGCACGACGTCGCCGGGCCGCCGATGACCCTGCCGGGCTCGCGCTCGGGGCCCGCGACCATGCGGTTGAAGACACCGAGCACCGACGAGCATGGGATCACGCGCATGGTCGGCGTCGAGAAGGGGTGTGCTCGCATGCTCGGCGCGCGCCCGGAGCCCAGTCGCATGCTCGACGACGGTCCGGACTGCCAGGCGCGGGCGTGTCGGTGAGCAACCGGTCGAGCGGGCCGGGGGCGGGGAGGTGTCGAAGGACGTCAAGGAGTGCGCACGGCCCCCAGGGCCGAAGCACGACAGTCCGAGACAGCTCACCGCACCCGCCCGCGGAACTCGACCACCACCGCCCACGTCACCGTCGGCGAACCCAACGTCACCCTCGGCGAACCCAGCGTCACCCTCGGCGAACCCAGCGTCACCCTCGGCGAACCCAGCGTCACCGTCGGCGAACCCAACGTCACCCTCGGCGAACGGAGGCGGCGGCACCGGGGCCGTGAGGACCAGGCACCCGACCCGACTACCCTTTCCAGGTGGCCCATCTGCTCGGGGGCGAGTCCCTGCACGTCGAGTTCCCTACCAAGGTCGTCCTGGACGACGTCACCGTCGGTGTCTCCGAAGGTGACCGCATCGGCATCGTCGGACGCAACGGCGACGGCAAGTCGACGCTCCTCGCGCTCCTCGCGGGGCGTCTCGAGCCCGACGCCGGGCGGGTCACCGTCCGCCGCGACGTCCGGGTCGGGATGCTCGACCAGTCCGGCGAGATCGACCCCGACCTCACGGTCGCGCGGGCCGTCGTCGGCGACCTCGACGAGCACGAGTGGGCGTCCGACCCGCGTATGCGCGACGTCGTCACGGGACTCGTCTCGGACCTGCCGTGGGAGGGCCGCGTCGGCGACCTGTCCGGGGGCCAGCGCCGCCGCGTCGGGCTCGCGAACCTGCTCGTCGGGGACTGGGACGTCCTGATCCTCGACGAGCCGACCAACCACCTCGACGTCGAGGGTGTGACGTGGCTCGCCGCGCACCTCAAGCGGCGCTGGTCCGCGAACGCGGGCGGGCTGCTCGTCGTGACCCACGACCGGTGGTTCCTCGACGAGGTCTGCACCGCCACGTGGGAGGTCCACGACCGCATCGTCGAGCCCTTCGAGGGCGGCTACGCCGCGTACGTGCTGCAGCGCGTCGAGCGCGACCGCCAGGCGGCCGCGACCGAGCAGCGGCGCCAGAACCTCGCGCGCAAGGAGCTCGCGTGGCTGCGCCGCGGCGCACCGGCACGCACGAGCAAGCCGAAGTTCCGCATCGAGGCCGCCAACGCGCTCATCGCCGACGTGCCGCCCGTCCGCGACACCGTCGAGCTGTCCCGGCTCGCCACGAGCCGGCTCGGCAAGGACGTCGTCGACCTCCTCGACGCGTCCGTCACCTACCCCGGCCCGACGACGTCCGACGGCGCCCCCGGGCCCGACCGGGAGGTCCTCCACGACGTCACGTGGCGCATCGCACCCGGCGAGCGCACCGGGATCCTCGGCGTCAACGGGGCCGGGAAGTCGACGCTCCTCAAGCTGGTCACCGGCGACCTCCAGCCCACGTCGGGGCGTGTGAAGCGCGGCAAGACCGTCAAGGTCGTCACGCTCACCCAGGAGCTCGCGGAGCTGCGCGACATCGGCCGGGAACGCGTGAGCGACGTCGTCGCCCGCCGCCGCTCGACGTACACGATCGGCACCGGGTCCAAGGCGCAGGAGCTCTCCCCCGGCCAGCTCCTCGAGCGCCTCGGCTTCACCAACGCGCAGCTCTCGACGCCCGTCGCGGACCTGTCGGGCGGCCAGAAGCGCCGCCTCCAGCTCCTCATGATCCTGCTCGACGAGCCGAACGTCCTCGTCCTCGACGAGCCCACGAACGACATGGACACCGACATGCTCACCGCGATCGAGGACCTCCTCGACTCGTGGCCGGGCACGCTCCTCGTCGTCTCGCACGACCGGTACCTGCTCGAGCGCGTCACCGACCAGCAGTACGCGATCCTCGACGGCCGGTTCCGGCACCTCCCGGGCGGCGTCGACGAGTACCTGCGGCTCCGCGCCGCGGGGGCCGGGTCCGGCGCTGTCGCCGGGTCCGGGGACGGTCGGGGAGAGTCCGCCCTCGCTCCCGCCGGCTCGCCTCCCGAGGAGTCGCCTGCGCTCACCGGGTCCGCGTTGCACGCTGCCCGCAAGGACCTCGAGGCCGTCGACCGTCGGCTCGCGAAGCTCACCGGCCAGGTCGACGCGCTGCACGCGCGCATGGCCGAGCACGACCAGTCCGACTACGGCTGGCTCGGCGAGCGCACTGCCGAGCTCCGCACGCTCGAGGACGAGGTGGCGACGCTCGAGGAGCGGTGGCTCGAGCTGTCGGAGCAGATCGGCTAGCCCCCGGACGCCAGGACGCTCGCGCCGGAACCGCGCCAGCGCGCCCCGCCGTGCCCGCTCCGGGCGGCGTACCCCGCCGGTGCCGTAGCGATCGGTCGCACGACGCGCCGCTCCTTCCCCGGGCGCGCACAGCACCGCGTGCGACGCTCGAGGAGCGGTGCCTCGCCCTGTCCGAGATGATCGGGGAGCAGCACCCACGCAGGGGATAGGCCGCTGACCCGGGAGGTCTTGCGCGTGAGCACCCTTGTCCGTCGTCACCCGTCCGGAGCGAGGCCAGGTGCTGTGCGCGGCCTGAGCGCCGTCGCCGCAGGGGTCGCGATCGCCCTGGTGGCTGCCGGCTGTTCGGGCGACGACGACGAGCCCGCCGTCACCGACCCGACGGACCCGCCCGCCGTCGCGCACGCCTACGTGTCGCGGCCGGACCTGACCCCGCCGGTGATCCGGACGACCGTCGGCTCGCTCCCCCACGACGCCGCGGACGACGCCGCCGAGGGCAACGTCATCGCTCTCGGGCCCAAGGACGAGGACCAGCAGCCGGCCATGCAAGGGGCGCTCCTGGTCGACCCGACGGGCGAGCCGGTGTGGGTGTCCCCGATGAAGGTCGGACCGTTCGACGTGCGCGTCCAGCAGTACCAGGGCCGCCCGGTCCTGACGTACTGGGAGGGCACGTCGTCGGACTCGGGCTCGGGTGCGGGGCACGTCGTCCTGCTCGACACCAGCTATCGCAAGGTCAAGGCCGTGACGACGGGCGGCGACGTGGGGGCCGGCAAGGCGGACATCCACGAGACGACCATCACTCCCGACGACACGATCCTCCTGACGGCCTACGTCCCCGCCCAGACCGATCTCACCGCCGTCGGCGGACCCCGGGACGGCTGGGTCGAGGAGGGCGTCGCGCAGGAGGTCGACGTCGCGACCGGCAAGGTCCTGTGGGAGTGGCGCTCGCTCGACCACGTCCCGGTCCAGGAGACGTACGCCAACCTGGCGAAGGGCATGGGCACCCAGGACAAGCCCTTCGACTACTTCCACATCAACGCGGTCGCGCTCGACGGCGCGGGCGCCTTCCTCGTCTCGGCCCGCAACACCCACACCGTCTACAAGGTGGCCCGCGCGACGGGGAGGGTCGACTGGCACCTGGGCGGCAAGCAGAACGAGTTCGTGCAGGGCGCGCAGTTCGCGTGGCAGCACGACATCCGCCTGCAGGACGACGGCACGTTCACCCTGTTCGACAACGAGGGCTCCCCGCGGGTCGGGCCGACGTCGCGGGGCCTGCGGCTCACGGTCGACGAGAAGGCGATGACCACGTCGATGGTCGCCCAGTACCTGCCGCCGACGGCTCGGCACTCCGACACGCAGGGCAACGTCCAGGTGCTCCCGAACGGGAACGTCCTGGTCGGCTGGGGTCAGCGGCCCTACCTCACCGAGTACGACGGCGGCGGGAACCTCCTGGGCGAGCTGTCCTTCTCATCTGGGTCGAGCTACCGGGCCTACCGGCAGACCTGGCACGCGACGCCCGCGGACCCGCCGGACGTCGTCGTGCAGGGCGACGCGGTGCACGTGAGCTGGAACGGCGCGACCGACGTCGCACGCTGGCGGGTGGTGAGCGGCGCGGACGAGTCGTCGGCGAAGCCCGTCGCGACGAGCGCGAAGAAGGGCTTCGAGACGACGATCCACGCGTCCGGCCTCGGCGCGTACGTCGCGGTCCAGGCGCTCGACGCCGACGGCGCGGTCGTGGGGACCGGGACGCCCGCGGCTTAGAGGTCGCGCGGGTAGGCGGTGCCGTTGCGAGCGTCGTCCAGCGTGCGTCCTGGCAAGGCGGAGGAGGGAGCCGTGGCGGAGCCACGGCGACCGACGACAACGCCGCCAGGGCGTGCGATGGACGGCGCGCAGTAGGCACGGCCTACCCGCGCGACCTCTGAGCGGCGGCGCGCGAGCGGGCAGGTCACAGGGCGTCGATCGCGCGGTCGAGCCACTCGACGAGGAGCGCACGCTCCCCCGGGCTCAGCATCTCGAGCTGCGGCGCGACGGCCCGGACGGCGACCGCGGCGCCGCGCGCGCCGTCCGTGGGTGACGACGGCGCCGCCGTGGGTCCGTCCGTGAGGATCTGCGCGAGGACCGCCTCGAGGACCGCGTCGGCGAGGTCCGGGTCGCGGTCCTCGGGCGGCGTCGCGAGCAGCGTGGTGATCACCCCGACGCCGCCCGCCTGGACGAGTGCGACCGCCCGGCGTTCCGTCACCCGGAGGCGGCCGGTCGCGGCCACCCGGTGGATGCGCGCCTCGAGGATCTCCTTGCCGAGCCGGGCCGCCGGGGAGTCCACGACGCGGGCGGGCTCGCTGAGCATCCGGAAGACGTCCGGGTTGGCGAGGCCGAACTCGACCTGGGCCCGCCAGCCGGCGCGCAGGTCGTCGAGGGGGTCGACGTCCGAGGCGCGGGCCGCGTCGACGACGTCGGCCTTGGCGGCCACGAACGCGCGCATCACGTGCTCGGCGACGGCGTCGAGCAGTCCGTCCTTGTCGCCGAAGAGCCGGTAGATGGTGGGCGCCTGGACCCCGGCGGCCTCCGCGACGCCGCGCGTCGTCACGGCTGCGGGCCCTCCCGACCGGAGCAGCGCGGCCGCGGCGCCGACGATCCGCGACCGGGTGTCCGCGCGTTCCGCGCCGTCCTGGGCCGCTGTCGCCGTGCTCGCCATCGCCATGAACCCATGATCACACATCGATGATAACGCTGGCCGTATCGGTGATAGCCTCAAGACGTTTCCAACGATTCGGAGAAGCTCATGATCATCGTGACCGGGGCCACCGGGGCCCTCAACGGAGCCACCGTCGACCACCTCATCGAGCGCGTGCCGGCGCCGGACGTCGTCGTCGTCGCGCGTGACGTCACCAAGGCGCGGCGCTTCGCGGACCGGGGCGTCGCCGTCCGGCAGGGCGACTACGCCGTACCCGGCTCGCTCCCCCGCGCCTTCGAGGGAGCGGACCAGCTGCTGCTCGTGTCGTCGAGCGACCCCACCGCCGACGCCGTCGCGCTGCACCGCGCGGCGATCGACGGTGCCGTCGCGGCGGGCGTCGGCCGGGTCCTCTACACGAGCCACCAGGCCGCGTCACCCACCAACCCGTTCGGACCGGGCCGCGACCACGCCGCCACCGAAGAGCTGCTCGCGGCGTCCGGCCTGCCTTGGACGTCCCTGCGCAACGGGTTCTACGCGCACAGCCTCACGTGGCTCGCTGGCCCGTGGCGCGAGACCGGCGTCATCACCGTCCCCGGCGACGGGCCCGTCTCCTGGACCGCGCGCGAGGACGCGGCCGAGGCCGCCGCCGTCGTGCTCACGTCCGGCGGCGCGTACGACGGCGCGATCACCCTCACCGCCTCCGCCGCGCCGACGTTCGCCGAGGTCGCCGAGATCGCGTCCGAGCTCGTCGGGAGGACGATCACGACGCGGGTCGTCGACGACGAGGACTGGGTCTCTGAGCAGGTCGCCGGCGGGCAGCCCGAGCACATGGCGCGCTTCCTGCTCGGCATGTACCAGGGGGCGCGAGAGGGCTACTTCGCAGGCACCGACCCGCTGCTGCGCACCCTGCTCGGCCGCGACCCGCGCACGGCGCGCGACGCGCTCGCCGCCGTCGTCGCCACCCCCGCGAGATAGACCGGCATCCGGCATACCTCGCGAGGTAGACCGGCATCGGGCATACCTCGCGAGGTAGACCGGCATCGGGCATACCTCGCGAGGTAGACCGGCATCCGGCATACCTCGCGAGCACGGGCCCCGCGCCCTACGACGACGGGGTCCGCGCCCGTCAGCTCT